>NZ_JBVPVA010000271.1:0-3561 GCF_055612215.1 Actinomycetospora sp.
TCCCCGACCTGCACGGCCCGGCCGGCGAGGACGGCGAGATCCAGGGCCTACTCGAGACCGCGGGCATCCCGTACGTCGGCGCCGGGGTCTGCGCCAGCGCCGCCTCGATGGACAAGGTCGTGACGAAGGCGCTGCTGCGCGACGCCGGGCTGGGCGTCGGCGACGCCGTCGCGCTGGACCGCACCGCGACCGACCTCACCCCGGCCGAGCGCGACCGGCTCGGCCTGCCCGTGTTCGTCAAGCCCTCCCGCGCGGGCTCGTCGGTCGGCATCCGCCGGGTCACGGCCTGGGAAGACGTCCCCGACGCCGTGGCGTTCGCCCGCCAGAGCGACCCGAAGGTGCTCGTCGAGGCCGCCGTCGTGGGGCGCGAGATCGAGTGCGGCGTGCTGCAGTTCCCCGACGGCCGGGTCGAGGCGAGCCTCCCCGCCGAGATCCGGTTGGCCGGCCCCGACGACTGGTACGACTTCGACACCAAGTACCTCGACGACGCCTGCGAGCTCGACGTCCCCGCGAAGCTCGACGACCACGTCGCCGACACCGTCCGCGAGCAGGCGGTGCGGGTGTTCCGCACGCTCGACTGCGCCGGGCTCGCCCGGGTCGACTTCTTCGTCGCCGACGACGGCCGGGTGGTGGTCAACGAACTGAACACGATGCCGGGGTTCACCGCCACGTCGCTCTACCCGCGCATGTGGACCACGACCGGGATCGACTACCCGACGCTGCTCACCACGCTCGTCGAGACCGCCCTCGCGCACGGCACCGGCGTGCGGTGAGTGCGGCGTGCCCCGTCGTCAGCGGGTCGGGCCCGGCGCGGGCGGCGTCGTGTCCCGGCTCACCAGGGTGATCTTGACGCCGCGCGAGACGTCCTGGATCGCGCCGCTGCCGATGCCGTCGGGCAACGTGAGCCCGACGAACACCGCGCGGTCGGTCGTGACCCAGGTCGTCGCGCCCGGGCCGGGGATGCGCAGCCAGTCGACGCCGTCGACGTCGAGCAGCGGGCTCGTCGGGCCCAGCTCGGGCGGGGCGGCCAGGCCGCAGCGCAGCACCACCGGCTGGTCCTCGGGACGTCCCGACGCCTCCTTCTCCCCGCCCCACGCGACGGTCCCGGCCGGCACCGGGTCGGCGAGCGCCCGGCGGGGCAGCAGCCCGTCCCCGGTGTTGATGTCCCCCGGGAGCCCGGCGAGCAGGCGCGAGCAGTCGGCGGAGGCCGCGGCGGGCACCGGCACCGGCCCGAGCGCGAGGGGACCGGTGGCGGGGTCGGGGTCGCTCTGGCGACCGAGGACCTGCGAGGCGATCAGGACGCCGACGACGAGCAGCACGGGCAGCGCGAGCGCCACCCCGATGAGGACCCGCGGGAGGGTGCGGTCGAGCTCGGGAGCGCGTGGGGGGGACACCGCGGACGGCGGATCAGGCCGTGGCGGACGGAGCCGCGGCCGATACCACGGGGCAGGTCAGGGTCCGCGTGATGCCGGGGACGATCTTCACCGCGGAGACGACCTTCTCGTCGAGCGCCTCCACGTCGGGGGCCTCGACGTGCACGATGACGTCGTAGGGGCCGGTCACGTCCTCCGCCCGGGTGACGCCCTCGATCCCGGCCACCTCCGACGCGACCGCGGCAGCGCGGCCCACCTCGGTCTGGATCAGGATGTAGGCCTGGACCACGGAGGAGCCTCCTCGGGGAGCGGGCACGCGCGTCCGCCGGGGACGCGGACGGTGTGCACAGGACGTGACACGAACCGTCGGAAGGTACCGCAGGGAGCAGCCGCGTGAGCCGGACGGGAGACGCCGCGGGACGGAGCCCGACCCGTGGGCGGGGGGACGCGGCGCCGCGGTCGGCCGTGCGCACGGGCGGCTCCACGACGGGCACCGTGGCCGACCTCGGCGAGTTCGGCGTGATCGACCGCATCACCGCCGACCGGCCCCAGCCCGAGGGCACGCTGCTCGGGCCCGGGGACGACGCGGCGGTGGTCGCGGCCCCCGACGGCCGGGTCGTGGCGACCGTGGACACCCTGGTCCAGGGCGTGCACTTCCGTCTGGACTGGTCGGCCCCCGAGCAGGTGGGTCGCAAGGCCGTGGCGGCGAACCTCGCCGACGTCGCCGCCATGGGCGCGGTCCCGACGGGGCTGCTGCTCTCGCTGGCCTGCCCGGCCTCGACCCCGACCGAGGTCGTCGACGGACTCGCCTCCGGTATCTGGGACGCGGCGTCGGAGGCGGGCATCGGCGTCGTGGGCGGGGACACGGTGTCCGCGGAGCAGATCGTGGTGACGATCACGGCGCTGGGCGACCTGCAGGGGCGCGAGCCGGTGCGCCGCTCGGGAGCCGGGGTCGGGGACGTCGTGGCCGTGCGCGGGGTCCTCGGCTGGTCGGCCGCGGGGATGGAGGTGCTGCGCCGCGGATTCCGCTCGCCGGTCGCGATGGTGGCCGCGCACCGGACGCCACGTCCGCCGTTCACCGAGGGGCCGGTCGCCGCGCGGGCCGGGGCGACGGCGATGGTCGACACGTCCGACGGCCTGCTCGCCGACCTCGGCCACATCGCGGCGGCCTCGCGCGTGCGCATCGACGTCCGCGCTGACCTCGTGCCCGTGGCCGCCAAGCTCCGCGACGTCGCGTCCGCGCTCGGGCAGGACGCCCTGACGTGGGCCCTCACCGGTGGCGAGGACCACGCGCTCGTCGCCTGCTTCCCCGACGAGGACGCGGTGCCCGAGGGCTGGGAGGTGTTCGCCGACGTCCGCCTGGGCAGCGGGGTGAGCGTCGACGCCGACCGCTGGGGCGGGGCGGGCGACCCCGGCTGGCGGCACTGGCGCTGAGCCCGCGCTACATCCCCGGCGGGCGCACCCCCCGGATCGAGGCGTCGAGCAGCTGCACCGGGTGCAGCATCGGCAGCTCGCCCTCGAGGTACTTGCGGATCTGGAGCAGGCAGCCCGGGTTCGCGGTGACCAGCAGGTCCGCGCCCGCGCCCCGGATGTTGTCGGCCTTGCGCCGCCCGAGGTCGCCCGCGGCCTCCGGCTGCAGCATGTTGTAGATCCCTGCCGAGCCGCAGCAGATCTCCGCCTCGGGCAGCTCCGCGAGCGTCACGCCCGGGATCGAGCGCAGCACCTCGCGGGGCTGCGTCCGGATCTTCTGGGCGTGCCCGAGGTGGCAGGCGTCGTGGTAGACGACGGTCGCGTCGACCCGGTGCCGCGGCGCCCGGGAGTCGGTGAGGGCGTCGGCGAGGACCTCGGAGACGTCGCGCACCTTCGCCGAGAACGCCGCGCCGCGCTCGGCCCAGCCCGGCTCGTCGGCCAGCAGCTCGCCGTACTCCTTCATCGAGGAGCCGCAGCCGGCCACGTTGACCGCGATCACGTCGACCTCGGCGCGCTCGAACACCTCGATCAGCGCCTTGGCGCGCTCGACCGACTCCTCCTCGCGTCCGGCGTGCAGCCCGAGCGCGCCGCAACAGCCCTGCTCGCGCGGCGCCACGACGTCGTAGCCCTCGGCGGCCAGCACTCGCACCGTCGCGAGGTTGACCTGGTGGAAGAAGACGTCCTGGACGCAGCCGGTGAGCATCCCGACGCGGCCGCG
>NZ_JBVPVA010000325.1:0-13499 GCF_055612215.1 Actinomycetospora sp.
CGCACCGTCCACCGGCCTCGACGACGAGGTCGTGCCGCCGGCGCAGCCCCGCCAGGTCGCCGGTGATGTTGAAGGCGTACATCGTCGGGTGCCCGGTGATCTGCTCCGCCGCCCGGATCTCCTCGGTGGCCACCGCGACCCGGCGCTCCAGCGGGAGGTAGCCGGGATCGGTCATCAGCTCGTCGTCCTTGATCAGGTCGATCGAGGCGCGGGCGAGCTCCCCGACGACCGACCGGAACTGCTCCTCGGACAGCCCCACGTTCGGTTTGACGATGGTGCCGATCATCGTGCCCGTGGCGTCGCCCATGAGCCGTCGCGTCCCGGGGACACCGAAGGCCGGCCCCGGGTGCGCGTCGACGAACTCCGCCGGCAGCTGCAGGTCCAGCACCCGGCAGGCGAACAGCTCCTGCAGCTCGAACAGGTTCCCCGCGACGGCGGTCTGCAGGGTCGCCAGGTCGGTGCCGACGTTCTCCATCGGCCACTCGATCGTCACCGAGGCCGCGTGGATCTTCTCCGGGTGGGTCCTCGAGGGCAGCGACGGGCGGTGGCGGCCCAGGTCCTGCACGTCCACGACCTCTGCCCCGTGCCGTTCGTGCAGCTCCTCCGACTCGCCGGGCACCGCCACGAACGTCCCGCTGGACTGCTCACCAGCGAGGATCGCCGCGGCCCGTCCCGGCTCGATCTCCGACTCCAGGTAGTAGGTGCAGCGCACCACTCGTCCGTCACGCATCTGCTGCTCGCTCCTATCGGTCGCGGCGGACCGTCAGGTCCGACCGCGCGCTCGTCAGGTCGCTGGTCGACTGCGTCCCGGCGTGGCGGGCCCTGGTCGTGGCCGGGGCGTGGTCTCGCGGTCGGTCGGTGGCGGAGTCCTCGAGCACCGTGACGCGGGCTGCCTCGGGTGCGGTCTCGCCGGTGTCGGCGGGCACGTGGTCCAGGTGGGGGTGCAGGTCCGCGGCGAGCACGGGGTCGGCTTCCCGGCGACCGCCTGCGGGCTGCTTGAGGACCACCCGGGCCCAGAGCACGGTGATGATCGGGCACAGGATGGCGGTGACGACGATCGACGAGGCGACGAGCACGGTGGCGCTCTGCGCGGCCGGGGCGTACGCCGGATTGGCCTCGGCGACGATCGTCGGGACGACCGCGGCGTTGCCGGCGGTGGTGGCCGCGGCCAGGCCGGCGATGCCGTCTCCGCCGGTCACCTTGTCGGCCAGCAGCAACACCGCGCCACCGGCGAGCACGACGAACAGCCCGAGCACGATACCGAGCAGTCCCGCCTTCCACACCGCGGTCAGGTTGATGGTGAACCCGAGGGTGAGCCCGAGGAACGGCACGAGCGCCGGGACCGCGGGCGCCAGGAACTTGCGCATCGCCGGGTCGAGGTTGCCCAGCGCCATCCCGAGAGCCAGGGGCAGGATCGCCCCGACCAGGGCCTGCCAGGGGAACGCGGACAGCCCGGCGATGCCGAGGGTGACCATCGTGAGGAAGGGGCCGGACTCCAGGCTCATCACGCTGTAGGCGCCGACGTCGCGGTTGCGACCGAACTGGCCCATCAGCGACATGTACAGCCCGCCGTTGGTGTCGTTGAGCGCCGCCACCACCGCCAGCACCGACAGGCCGGTCAGCAGTCCGCCCGAGATCGGCGCCTCGCCCAGGAACCGGCCGGCGACGACGCCCACGAGCACGGCGAAGGCGATCTTGCTGCCGAGCAGGGTGCCGCCCTTCTTGGCGATGTAGGGCGTGGCCTTCAGGTCCAGCGTGGCGCCCAGGCACACGTAGAACACACCGAGGATCGGCGTCAGGCCGGTGAACAGCGCCCCGCTGAACGATCCGAAGAACTTCCCCGCGTCCGGTGCCAGCGTGTGGATCACCGCCCCGACGAGCAGGGGAACCAACATCATCCCGCCGGGCACCTTCTCCATGCCCGCCTTGATGCGCACAGCCATCTCGACCTCCGAACCTCGATGTTCGAATGAACATTGAATGCGGTGGACGCTAGGTGCTCGGCGAAGAAGCGTCAAGCATCTCATCACCTAGGGAAACTCGATCTTCGCAGGTCAGAAGCCTCTGACTCGGGGAGGTGCCTGGTCGTGGCCGCCTCGTTGCTGCTATGTTCGCTCGCACACCCTCTCTTCGAGAGGTGGCAGAGGCAGGAGGCCGGGATGAGACCAGTCCGTGGAGCCCGGGCAAGCGTGGGCGTCCAGGTCGACGAACTGGAGAAGCGATCGCTGCGGCATCGGGGTGGGTGCCGGTCATGAGCCTCAGGGCGATCCCGGGGCCCGGTAGCGTTGCCCGGGTGTCGCAGGACAACGCGGTGGAGGACGCGCGAAGCGCTCGTCAGCGCGACATCCTCGAGATGCTGCAGCAGACCCGACAGGTCGACGTCACCGAGCTCGCGCAGAGATTCCGCGTGTCCGGCATGACCATCCGCCGCGATCTCGCCGAGCTGGACGAGGCCGGCCAGCTACACCGGGTTCACGGTGGGGCGACCATCCGCCGCGCCCCCGCCTTCGGCTCCCGAGCCACGGTCTTGGCGGGCGAGAAGGCCGCCATCGCCCACGTCGTCGCCGACCTCGTCGAACCCGGCGCCGCCATCGGGATCGACAGCGGCACGACCTGCCACGCCGTCGCCGCCGAACTCGCCCACCGCAGCGACCTCACCGTGGTCACCAACGCGCTGCACGCCGCGATCACCGCGCGAGAGGGCGGTGGCCGGGTGATCGTGCTCGGCGGCCTCATGACCCCTGAACTGAGCCTGGTCAGCCCCGGCATCGTCCAGGAGCCGCCACAGGTGCACCTCGACCTGCTGGTCCTCGGCTGCGGCGGTCTGTCTGCGGACCGCGGCATCACCTACTTCGACCCCACCGAGGTCGAGGTCCGCCGCCTCCTCACCACGCTGGCCGACCGCGTCGTCGTCGCCGCCGACCACACCAAGTTCGACCGCAAGAAGGCCATGGTCCTGGGTCCGCTCGACCTCATCGACGTGCTCGTCACCGACCAAGCGCCGCCCGAGCCCCTCCACGCGGCCCTCGTCGCGGCTGACGTCGAGGTGGTCATCGCTCCGTGACGTGCTCCGACGTCGGGTAGGACCTACCGCGGGGGGCGACTACCGATGCGCCGCGCTGGCCCACGCCGTCCGTGTGCCCGGTGATCACGGACGACGCGCCCCTCGGCGCCGTGTCGGTCCCCTCTTCGCGCGAGTGGGGGAGCGCGGTGGCGGGTCATCTCGACGGTGGGGGGTGCGGGAACTGTTCGCTGTGCGTCCGCGGACGATTCCGATGAACTCTTCCATCAGCTCGGTGTTGTCCGCGTCCGGCCAGGTGAGGACGACGCTGGACTGCGGCGCGTCGGTGACCGGTCGGTGGGCGAGGTCGCGGCGGTGGTGCAGGCGCGCCAGCGACTGGGGGAGGACCAGCACGCCGACGCCTGCGGCCACGAGCTCGATCGCCTCGGCCGTCGTCGGGGGCTCGAATTCCGCGGCATGGCCCGGGAGGTCGCCGGGCCAGGAGAGGGTGTCGTCCTGCGGCCGGAGGACGACCTCGTCGGACAGGTCATCGAGCCCTGCCTCGTCGACCGCCGTGAGCACGTGCCCTTTCGGTACGACGGCCACGGTGGTCTCGGTGTAGAGCGGGATCGCGTGCAGCCCGGCACGGTCGATCGGCAGCCGAACCACGCCGGCGTCGACCGCACCGGCCCGGATCTGGTCCACCACCTCGTCCGTGGTCGCGCGGAGGAGCTCGAGGGGCACGCCGGGACGACGCTCGGTCCAGATCCGCTCCCATTTGCCCGGCGTGACACCGGGTACGTAGCCGAGTCGGAAGGACGCGGTCTCGCCCGGCTCCGTCACGGGCTCAGGCTAGCGACCGGGTCGGGCCCGATAATCTGGGCCGATGACGGGGCGGCAGCGGGCGACGCAGACGATGAAGCCCGCGACGGCGGCGAAGAAGCTGGGCGTGCACCTCGACGCGACGCCCGCCGAGTTCCGCGACGGCGTGGTCTCTCGCGCCGAGCTCGACGCGCTGCAGGCCGACCCGCCCGCGTGGCTGCGCGAACTGCGTCGCGACGGTCCGCACCCGCGCCCCGTCGTCGCTGACCGGCTCGGCGTGTCGATCTCCGCCCTGGCGCGGGCCGAGATCACCGAGCCGCTGACCACCGCCCAGATCGCGGCGCTCAAGGAGGAACAGCCGGAGTGGCTGCGTCGTGAGCGCACCCTCCGCGCCGAGGTGCAACGCGAGGAGGCCCGACTGCGCGCCGAACGCTCGAGCAGCGGCGGCGCCCGGTCGTAGGCCGGCGATCATTCGGGCTGTGCTGAGGGGTGACGGCTGCAGCCGTCACGGCACGGCGCCAAGGGTGACGACTCCGGACCGGCGCGCGGGCGAGTCGGGCCTAAGAGCCTCTTGTATACGGCGTCGAACCGGATCCCGCCGACATGCTTCGAGCGGTTTGGCGGACGAGGCTCACGGTCAGCTCTACTAGGGGGCAGGCGGATCGTTGAGCAGCCACTGCCTCAGGTGCTCCCACGTCTCCTCCTGGGCGAAATAGCTGCAGTGCCAGACCTCGCCGGGACCGAACGGCAGTAGATGATCCTGTGGTACTGGAAAGCCTGCGATGACGGGGTGGCCGCCCTCGACTCCGCCTGGGTCGCCCACTCCCACGGTCGGGACGGCGACGTCGTTGGGCGTATCTGCAAAGATTGCGTCGATGGCGGGGTCGATCAGCACTCCGAGGTCGTGGCCCAGGTCGAAGAGCTTTCGCAGCGAGCCGTGAGGGCGGTAGTCGGCCTCGATCGCGTAGTAGGTCAGGCCGTCGTTCGGGGTCTTGTCGAGGTCGGCGTAGAGCGGGCTGCCAGGCGTCATGGCCACGAGCCCGGGCAGGTCCTGCACGCCGTGATCGGCTAGGAGCTTGACGAGTTCGAGGATTTCTTCGAAGAGCGTGTTCGTGACGTTCGGCGGGCCTGGCGGCAGGAACCGCAGCAGATTCGTCCATCGATCCACCAGGGCACCCCAGTTCTCTGGTTCGACGATGACGGTCCCACCGTTGGGAGTCCCCGCGAACACGATCTTCCTGACAGTGATCTTGCTGTGCTCAGCCCGGGCGGCCTCGGCGAGTAGTCGGGCGACCAACCCGCCACGGGAATGGCACACGAGGTCCAGGGTGAGATGCACACCGTCCGGAATCATGTCGAGGAAGGCCTCGACGTTGTCCTGTGGGCTCACCGATGCGGTCGGGTGGTCGTAGCCGATGATCCGCCCGCCGTATTCCGTGCGCAGTTCGTCCCAGAGCTCGTCGAGAGCAGCAACGTCGGACTCGAGGAGGCCGGCGAACCCGCTGAGGCAACTGCTGAAGATCCCGTGGATGAACAACAACGTCGTCGACTCCCCGTTCAGGGAGCGCCATGCGGCGTCCGTGAGGACCCCGCCCCGGTCGAGCCCTGCACGAGGTGGGAACCAGCGCACCGCTGGCGAGTGCGCCTGTCGCTCCCAAGCCGCATAGAGCGCAGCGGAACCGTCCTCGGCGGCTCCGGCCGGGAACTCTACGACCTGGAGCACCTTGACCGCCTCGTCCGCCTCGGCCGCGCCGGCGACTGCCGGACCGGCGAGAGCACGACCCAACGGCGGGGCAGCGCTGGCGGGAGCGAGTCGGTGCGCCGGAATCCGGAACTCGACCGGGGCCCCGGGAGCAGGCGCTCCCTCGGCGTCGTCAGGCAGGTGTGGACGGTGCCAGCTGACCACCCCGGCCTCGTCGTGCACCAGCAGAACAGCGCGGCGGTCCTGACGAGGTGTCACCGCCAGGACGGCGTGGTTCTCCGACTCCGATCTCGAGGCCACGACTGAGGTCAGTGTCGATTCCATGCCCGAGTTCGCCAAGGCCCGACGGAGTTGATCGTCGACGCCCGAGGGCAACTCGTCCGGAGCCCCGCCGCCCGGCGCCGGCAACACCTTCAGCCGCCGACCGCGAATCGTCGCGGGAGGCCGCCCGTCGTCGGGCTTGTTCAGCCGTATCGCTCTCCCGCCGCGTGGATTCGCAGGCATGGCGCTCTCCCCTCGCGAGCAATGACACCGTGTGTAAGCGTCCGTGGGGAAGCCGAGAGGCCACGATAGGACGTCGGCCGGCCCACCGTTCGTATGTTCGGACTCCGCGCGAGGGCGCGATACGCCGTCTCGAGCACCATCACTCAGTCGGCTCAGCGAGTCCACTCGTGCACCGAGAAAGGGCCTGCGACGCCGCGTCAGGTAGAGCCACGGCCCATCGGTCGGCGATCCTGAGGCCGACGGGGGAGGCGACTCTCTGCCCGGTCACGGCGTGGGCCGAGCAGGCCAAGCAGAGCCCGGTCTCTGACGAAGGGCCACCGGGTCGTGGTGCTTGGGTCGATCAAGGCACGCTCGTGGTCCCGACCGAGGGAGGGCACGCAGGGAAGACGCAGACCCGGCTCGAGGTCACCGCCGAGGTCGTCGCGGCCAGCCGGCAGTGGGTCACCGCAACCCTGACCAAGGCGTCGCGCCTCGGGGGCGGGCCTCAGGTGGTGAGGACCAGGACAACGACCGGAGCGCGCTTCCGCGGCCCGGAGCAATCCGCGCCGGACCGCCGGCTCCGGGTTCCTGTCCTGCCGACAGCGACAGGACGCGAGCCGGTGGTCAAGAGTCACCGGACCGAGCCGAAGATGATCTCCAGGGCCAAGATCGGCTGGAGTAGGCGTGCCGTGGAATCACTTCGCAAGAGCCATCGACGACGACGATGTAAGCCTGTGACCAACAAAGATGGTGCGCCGTCAGGGACTCGAACCCCGAACCCAGTGGACAGGGTTCACCTCGGCTGCGATGGCCCACCATCGGCGTCTGTGCTGCTCAGCGACATGATCGATATGTAGTGATCTTGTCCTGTAGAGAGTCGTCCGTGACCATGGTGTGACGTAAGCGGTACCCAATGCGGTGCCTCCAGCTCCGTCGGGCGGTAGCTCACGTGGCTGCGTAGCCCGCAGCGGCGAAGATGAGGTTGATAACGGCGACGGGGACGAAGATGGTCGCCCACCAGCGCGCCGCTTTGATGCACGCACCGCGCCGCCAGTCCTCCTTGCCCTGAAAGATGCCCGCGTAGGCAGCAGCCCACGCGAGCACGAAAGCGAGCGTGGCCAGCCACTGGGCGTTCGCTTTCAACTGACCCGTCAGCAAGACGGCGACGAGAGTCATGGCAAGTGCTGCGGCGGCGAACGCTACCGAGAAGCGCGTAGCGAGCACGATGCACTGAAGCTTTGCTGAGGTGCTGACGGGCTCGCCGTCGACGCCTTCATCGTTATCGACGTGTTCGTTACTCTTGTCCTCGGGAAGGCGAAGGCGAGCCCGTCTAATGCGCCCATATGTAGCTCGGAGCGTGTCGGGCACGACTGCGGCTACGTCCCTGGGCCTGCGAACGTACCCGTTCTGGTAGAGCAGCGCGCGGCCACGAGGTCGAAGCCGAAAAATCCCTACTCCGCTCTGCTCGACGTCGACGATTCTGTTGGACCTCGTCAGTGTCTGCCAACGTCGCAGGTGTGGCTTCACCGTGTGCCCATAGGAGTAGCGGACAAGATGGTCGTGCCACCGGCAGCGTCGCCATTCACCCGCGACGAAGTTGAGGCACGGACCACCTCGTTGTGTTCGAGGGTAGGCGCAACGCACCGGTAAAAGGTTCCCGCGCAGGAACCAGACGGAGATGGTGAGAGCGCCGAGATAGAGAGGGAGTAGTGCGCCAACCCAGAGCGGCCACGGTATAGGTGAAACAGAATCGAGGAACTTTGCTATCCACTCCAGGGTTCCTGGGAGGAGCGAGAGGTAGTCCTTCACGAACTCCGTCCAGCCCCGTCGTTGCGTCTTTAGCCTGCTCCAGCACCTCAGTCTTACCTCGGGATCGAGCGAAGCAGTATCTGCGCCATAGAACTACATGCTGGTAATCCGCTGTGTCGATCGAACTATTCACACGTATGGTCTCTTGCAGGTCCTGTTGTCTCGAACTTCAAGCGTCCGATCAGTGGAACGTGATCGAAGGGAGAGGCGTGGAGCTCGTTTCGGGCATGCTGTCAAGGCGCCCGACCGATCTGGCTGAACATCCTAGGACCGGCGAGTCCGGAGTCTGTGGGCGATGGTCCGTCGGGCCAACGCTCCGTGACCCTCGGGGAGCTCCGGTACACTGCGCTCCCCGCCGTCCCTGTGAAACGGTCAGACTCTGGCGTCGGCCGCACATCGAGCAACTGACATAGCGCGCGGTCGCGGTCACCCCTGCCGCCACGCATGAGCACGCACCACGTGGCGCCCCGATGACCTCAGGAGCGCGCGAACGAAGACCCGTCGTGCAAGCTCCTGCGCGACGAGACCGCCGAGCGAGACCCCCTGATCCCGACGTTTCTGCCCGGGCACGGACACGTCGTCCGCGCCCGGGCTCACCGCAACCCCTCGAGGTCCCGACTCCGCCCGCGGTTCTTCGTCGATCCGGGGCGGGGCACGCAGCACAGCTGAGCTCCGCCGCTGGCGAGCAGCCTCCCCGCTTCATCCCAGACGTGTCCCTGTGCACCGAGCAGCCCCTGCGTGCCCACGGTGCACGTCTCGTCGATGAGCAGCCACGTAGCGTGCTCGGCGGGGTGGTGGAACCAGGCGGTGATGTCCAGGCTCGGGGCGATGAACGCGCCGTCTCCCACCTGGGCGTAGGCCGCGGGCCAGCCGTAGGTGTCGAGCAGGATCAGTGGGCGGGCGGCGTCGAGGAAGGGGTCGGTGAGGGTCCTGTGGGGCCGGAACCGTGTCCATTCCCGGCAGATCGGCTCGCCCGCCGTACGGGGGAGGAGGCGACGCTCGACGTTGTCCCAGAACGGGTAGCGGTCGCTGTGCGGCGCTCCAACCGGAGCGGTTCCCAGCGGGGCGGGAATTGCGTCGGCCGGACCCGGGACGTCGGGCGGCCGTACCTGCTGTACGTCGTAGCCCGCCCCCTCCGCCGCCGTGCGCACCAGGGCCTGGGCCATCAGCCGCCCGTCCTGGAGGAGCCGGACGGAGATCGCTTCGCTTCGGCGACCCGCGTGCAGCACCGTCACTTCGAGATCGGCCGCGGCGGACTTCGGGCTGCGCAGGAACTGGCAGCTGATCCCGGCGGGCCGCTTGATCGTCGAGACCTGACCGGCGGCACGCAGCGCCACCGCGGCGATGTAGCCGCCGTTGGGCCCCCAAATCTCCCAGTTCCCTGCCAGCTCGGCCCGGAAGTTCCCCTGGCCGAGAGGCCGGAGCGCGGTCGCGGTCTCCAGCATGAGCCCGGTCATCACGCGGCGCCCGGGCCGAGCCCGTGCTCAGGCGGTGCGGGGCGCCGACGGAACCCCGCGGCGTGGCCGGCCGCGCTGGTTCCGCTGTCGTCCCCGCCTGTGGGCCGGGGCCACGTAGTGTCACCGATGAGACGCATGTCCCCTCGTCAATGGTCGGGAGCGGGGCTGGCACCCACGTCTCGTGGCAGTGTTACGTATCGACGTTACGAAGGATACCCTCGTCCCATGCCGCGCGCGAAGCAACGCACGAACGATCTGCGGGAGCGGGGTGTGGCGACCGCCCTGGCAGTGCTGGCCGAAGAGGGCGTCGCGGGGCTGACCACCAGGAACATCGCTCGGCGCGCCGAGGCCTCCGTCCCGGCGATCTACGAGGTCTTCACCGACAAGACCGGGCTCATCCGTGAGGTGTACTTCGAGGGTTTCCGGATGCTCGGCGAGGCGCTCGCCGCCCTTCCGGTGACCGACGACCCCGTCGAGGGCCTGCAGCGGGTGGCGCGATCGTTTCGCGAGTTCGTCGTCACCAATCCGGTGCTGGCCCAGGTCATGTTCTCCCGACCGTTCGCGGACTTCGACCCGACGACCGCGGAGGACAAGGCCGGCGTCAAGGTCCGCAAAATCTTCGTGGATCGCGCCCGACGCGCGATCGACGCCGGCGTCCTCGTCGGCGATCCCACCGACATCGCCCTGGTGTACTTCGCGTTGCTGGACGGGCTGGCCGCGGCCGAGGCCGCCCGTCGCCTCGGGTCGTCGCCGCAATCGGTGGAGCGTCGTTGGGCGCTCGGCATCGAGACCCTCCTCGCGGGGCTCCGGCCGTGACACCGGGGCGCGCCGGCCGCGTCGCGCGCCCTCACCTCGCGGTCGGCGGAGGCCGGGTGCAGCCCTGGCGGCTCGGGCTCAGGTGACCCCGAGCGCGAGGAAGGCGCCGTACACCGCGGTGCCCGCGGCCATGCTCGTCAGGGGCTGGCGCCGCCAGAGCTGCACGGCCACGGTGACACCGATGGCGGCGAGCTCGCGCAGGTCGACCAGCAGACGGGCGACCGGCACGTCCCGGAGCAGGTAGATCACCAGGACCACCATCACCCCGGTGGGTAGGTGCCGGCCGAGGAAGTCCACGAGCGGCGACGAGCGCAGCGCGTGCACCGCCACGAATGGAGACGCTCGCAGCGTGACCGTGACGGCGGCCGCGACGAGGACCACCGCGACGAGGTAGGCGGTGTCAGGCACCGGCGACCTCCCGCGGCGGACGGACGCGGTACCGCACGATCAACGTGGCCACGAACAGACCCATGGCCACGAGCAGCATCTGGTTTGGGGCGATCCACCGAGCGAGGAGTGCAGCGGCCACCGCGAGCACCGGGTCGAGCCGGTCGCGGCTCGAGCGGATCGCCTCCACGGCGAGGACGACGAACAGTGCCGGGAAGATGAACTGGAGCGCGGGCACCCGCAGTGAGAATGCCGCTCCGGCGAGCCCGGCCACGACTCCGCCACCGACCCAACACATCTGCATCAGCAGCTGGCCCCACAGGATTCGGCCGCCGGGCGGCGAGTCGGTGGAGGGGGTGGCGTAGAGCGCGTATGCCTCATCGGTCAGCGCGAAGACCGCGTAGGCCTTCCTGAGGCGCCCCCGGACCCGTTCCAGAGGGAAGGACAGGCCGTAGAACACGTGGCGGCCATTGACCAGCACGGTGGTCACCGCGATCGCCAGCAGCGGCGCCCCGGCGACGGCCAGATTGACCAGCAGGAACTCCGCGGACCCGGCGAAGACCACCGCGCTGAACACCGGCGCCCACCACCACGACAAGCCGGAGCCGACCACCAGCAGTCCGAAGCTGGTACCGAGCAGGAACATCCCCGCCCCGACCCCGGCGACGTCAGGGGCGGCCGTGCGTAGATGGGTGAGCCACCGCCGGCTCGTCACAGCGCGACGCCGGGGTGTCGAGCGTCGAGCTCGCGGAACACGGGGGGCTCGAGAGCCACCGCCGACCCCGCTACGTGGCTCCGCAGCGGGACGGTCATGCCTCGCACGAGCCGACCATCCGTGGGACCTCACCGAGTGCGACCTCGGCGGCCTCCTGGCCGATCCGCAGCGCTTCGGTCAACAGGCCGGTGTCCGTCGAGACCCGCGAGACGGGTGGCGCGTCGTCGGGCGGGCGCACCTGCAACACCCGTCCCACCGCCTCGAGCTCGTCGAGCAGGGTCTCGGTGCTCTCGGCCTGTTCGACCCGCGCCGCCCACGGGGCGAGCACCCCGGGCGCGTGGCGGCGCAGCCAGCGCCGCACGAGGGCGTCGACGACGCTCGGGGGCTCGCCGGGGGCGTGCGCGGCGGCGTGGGTCCGCAACACGAGCAGATGCGTGGCGCCCTGAGCGAGCGCGGTGTGCACCGCGACCGGCTCGGCCAAGCCGCCGTCGACCCAGCGCCGACCGCCGAGCCGGACCGGGGGGCCGGCGATGACCGGCAACGTGGAGCTCGCCTGGATGGCGCGCCGTAATGCCTGCGGACCATCGAGCAGGGGAGCGAGATCGGTCGAGGCGCCTGTGTCGGCGTCGGTGGCCATCGGGTGGAAGCTCACCGCGCTCGTCAGGATCGCCTCGCCGGGGAAGGGCAGCTCGTGCAGATAGGCGTCGTCGACGAGGTACTCGAGATCGACCACCCGCCCGGCGCGGAGCGCCCGGCTCGGGTTGATGGACCGGCGCATCACCGAGCGGGTCACCCAAGGCGTCATCGCCTCCCGCGCACTCCCACCGACCAGCCATGCCGCGTTGATCGAGCCCGCGGAGACCCCGTACGCGTCGTCGATCAGCGCAGTCAGACCGAGGTCCTCCACCACGGCCGCCATCCCCGCCGAGAAAGTCGCGCGGCTCCCGCCGCCCTCGATCACGATCGCGACCCGGCACCCGTCCTCGCGCCCCTCGCGACGACGACGCGTCAGGACTCCCAACACGCTCACGGTGTTCCTCTCACAGGCCTGGTGACGGCGACTGCCTCGGGCCGTTGTCCGTCCGGTCGCGACCGGCGACCGAACCTGGGCGTCGCGCCTCACAGGGCAGCTCGACGGTGGTGCCCCGGCGCCGGTCCAGCCCGACGTGGCGCTGCTCCACCCGGACCACCCTGGAGCTTCTGGAAGCCGTCGATCACCCCCGCACAGGGGTAACGGTCGCACCGTCCCGATGCCAGCCTCTGGCCGATGTCACGTCGGGCACATGCCGGTCCCGGGGCACCGAGAAGCAGGACCGGCCCCTGGCCCCGCCAGCGTGACGGGCTTTGGTAGTTGGTCGCCCGACTATCGGGCGTCCTACTGTTCGGGCACACGACGTTGCGCAGGTCTCCTCGAGCTCGCGACCTGGAGGTCTCGATGGGTCAACCCGACGCGGAGCGGCTCCCGCCCTGGCTGGTGTGGCAGCAGCGGCCCTACCCCGACGCCAATCTGCTGTTCCTCCCCGGCGAGCAGCCCGCGCTGATCGACAGCGGCTACGTCGGCCACGCTTCCCAGACCGCCGAGTGGGTGCGCCGCCAGACCAGCCGGCTCGACCTGGTCGTCAACACCCACTGGCACGCCGACCACGTCGGCGCCAACGGACTTCTCCAGGCCGGCGGCGCCGGGATCGCAGCCAGCGCGCCCGACGCGTCGGCCATCGCCCGACGCGACCCTGGGTGCTGTCTCATGGAGTACCTCGATTTTCCTGTCGCCGCGTACACCGTCGACGAGCCACTCGTCGACGATCAGGTGATCCGCCTCGGGGACGCGGACTGGCAGGTCGTGCGTACTCCGGGACACACTCCGGGCCACCTCGCCCTCTGGCAGCCCGACGAACGCGTGGCCGTCGTCGGGGACGCCCTCTCCGACGTCGACGTCGGCTGGGTGAACATCGCCCTCGACGGTCCCCGGGCGACCGGTACCGCGCTCGCGTCCCTGCAGCGGCTGATGGACCTCCGACCGAGGCTGCTGCTGCCCTCCCACGGGCCGGTCCTCGCAGAGCCCGGCCGGGCCTTCCACGACGCGCTGCGGAGGGCCCAACGCCTCGTTGACGATCCTGATGGCGCGGTCTGGTACGGCGCCCGACGCAACCTCGCCTACACCCTCATGATCAACGACGGGCTGCCCGTCGACACCGTCGAGCCCGAACTCCACAGCCGGGCCTGGCTGCAGGACGCGGCCCGGCTGCTCGGCCGCACCCGCGAGGCCTTCGCCGCCGAGCTGATTGCCACCATGGAGCGCGCCGGGGG
>NZ_JBVPVA010000441.1:0-7582 GCF_055612215.1 Actinomycetospora sp.
AGGTCCGGGCGTGGAACCGGAGCCGGGACAAGGCGGAGCCGCTCGCCGGGGACGGCGCGATCGTCGTCGACTCCGCCGCGGACGCGGTGAAGGACGCCGACGCGGTCCTGACGATGCTCTTCGACGCCGACGCGGTCGCCGCCACGATGGCCGACGCGCTCGAAGCGTTCGGCCCGGAGACGGTGTGGGTGCAGACCTCCACGGTCGGCATCGACGGCATCGACCGGCTGGCCGCCCAGGCCCGCGACGCCGGGGTCGCGTTCCTCGACACCCCCGTGGTCGGTACGAAGGACCCGGCCGAGCAGGGGGCGCTGGTGCTGCTGCCCTCGGGGGACCGGGGGCTGGAGGAGCGGGTCCGCCCGGTGTTCGAGGCGATCGGTTCGACGACGATCTGGGCGGGCGACGAGGTCGGCGCCGGCAGCCGACTCAAGCTCGTCGTCAACGCGTGGCTCGCGACGGTCGTCGGCGGGGTGGCCCAGTCCGTCGCGCTCGCCGGGGACCTCGGGCTCGACCCGCAGCTGTTCCTCGACGCGATCTCCGGCCAGGCGCTCGACAGCCGCTACGCCCAGCTCAAGGGCGCCGGTATGGTCTCCGGCGACTTCGGGCCCTCGTTCGCCCTCGACGGCGTCCTCAAGGACACCCACCTGATCCTCGACGCCGCGTACTCCGCGGGCACCCACACCGGCCTGCTGGCCATGCTCGCCGACCGGCTGGCCGCCGCAGACCGGGCGGGTCTCGGGTCGCAGGACACCGCCGCCGTCGTGAGCGCCTACCGGGCCGGCGGCTGAGCCGGGATCGCCCCGAACTTCGCCGGGTTGAGGACCGAGGAGAGCCGCACCAGCTCGCCGGTCGCCGCGTCGAACTCCGGCGCCATGACGACGACGACCTGCCCGCCGACGCGGGCGACGATCGCGACGCCGGCGTTGACCTCCTCGACCGTGATGGTCGCCGCCGTCGCGTTCTTCGCCTGGCCCACGACGAAGCGGGCGACCTTGGCCCGGCCCGCGACCGGCTTCCGGGCCGCCCGCGCGACGCCGCCGCCGTCGGAGAGCGCCTCGACGTCGTCGGCCAGGAGCTGCTCGAGCGCCGCGAGGTCGTCGCCCCCGGCCGCCGCGAGGAACCGGGCGGTCAGCCGGGCGGCCCGCTCGGCGTCGGCCTCGAAGCGGCGCCGACCCGAGCCCATGCGCTCCCGGGCGCGGTGCAGGTGCTGGCGCACCGTCGCCTCAGGGAGGTCGAGCAGCTCGGCGACCTCGGCGTGCGGGTAGTCGAACGCCTCGTGCAGGACGACGACGGCCCGCTCCGCGGGGGAGAGCAGCTCGAGCAGGCGCAGCATCCCCAGTGAGAGCGTCTCCCGCTGGGTGGCGGTCTCGGACGGCCCGAGGTCGACCCCGCCCGGCCCGGTGGGGACCGGCTCGGGCAGCCACGGCCCGACGTAGTCGGTGCGACGGTCGCGCAGCGCCGCGAGCCGGGTGCGGCAGAGGTTGACCACCACGCGGGTCAGCCACGCCTCCGGCTCGAGCACCTCGGACTCGTGGCGCGACCACCGCAGCCAGGCGTCCTGGACGGCGTCCTGCGCCTCGTCGAGCTCGCCGAGCATCCGGTACGCGAGCCCGGTGAGCCGCGGCCGGTTCGCCTCGAACCGTGCCGTGGGGGTGTCGGTCTCCGGGGGACGGGTCACGCGCTCGCCGGGATCCGGGGGTGGGTCTGGACCCACAGCGTGCCCCTCACGATCGCCTCCTTCACCCGGGCGGCGGCCCGGCCCGTCAGCACCAGCTCGCGCGGCCGGTCGTCGGTGTGCACCACCTGCACCAGCCCGTCGCGGCGTCCCAGGCTGACGCACCGGATCGCGTAGCGGTAGCGGAACGCGCCCGGCTCGCGTCCGGCCAGCACCGCGGCGACGGTGCGCGCACCCTGCTGGGCCGCGGGGATGGTGGTCGCGCACGCCATCCGCACCACGTCGCCGTTCGACGCCACGGCGGCCGCGACGTCCCCGACCGCGACGACGTCCGGGTGCGACGTGGAGCGCAGGGCCGCGTCGACGAGGACCCGCCCGTGCGCGTCGACGGCGAGCCCGGCCCGGGCCGCCAGGTCGGGGACGACGAGGCCGCCGGTCCAGACGACGACGTCGGCGGCCTCCTCGGTCCCGTCGGCGAGGGTGAGCCCGCCGGGGTGGACGGCCCTCACCTCGGCGTGCTCGACCACCCGGATCCCGAGCCGGGCGACGACGCGGCGGACGTGCGCGACGCCCTTGGCCGAGAGGTCGTCGTCGAGCGCCCCGGCCGTGACGAGCGTGGTCGCGGTGGCGGGGTGGCTCTCGGCGAGCTCCGTCGCGGTCTCCAGCCCGGTGAGCCCGGCGCCCACGACGGCGAGGCGGCGGCATCCCCGGTCCAGCCGCGCGGCGAGCTCCGCGGCGCCGGCCGCCGTGGTGACGTCGTACGCGTGCTCGGGGACCGCCGCGTGGCTGCCGAGGGCGAGGACGACGACGTCGTAGTCGAGGGACCCGCCGTCGCGCAGCGCGACGCGATGGGCGACGGGGTCGAGGCCGAGGACGCGGTCGTCGACGAACCGCACGCCGGTCCCGGCCAGCAGGTCGGTGAAGCGGGGCGCCTCGACGGGCTGCCCGGTGGCGAGCTGGTGCAGGCGGACTCGCTGGACGAAGCGGTCGCCGTCGTTCACCAGCGTCACCGCCGCGTCGGTGCGCCGGGCGAGCGACTGCGCGGCGAGCTGCCCGCCGTAGCCCCCGCCGAGCACCACCACGCGTGCGCGCTCCCGTCCGCGCGGTCCGCCCCTGGTCCCGAGAACCTCGGTCGCCGTCATGGCCCGTCCTCCTCGCTCGATCGTCTCGGGGAGAAGACCGGCGGTGTCGGCCGGCCGTGACAGGTGGCGACGTGACCTGCGGCACACGTCCGGGGTCCCGCCCCGCCGCCGTTCCGACCGAGGGGCACCTTCGGTCGACTAGATCGGCGAAGGGCGCCCCTCGCCGGAACCGCGTACGCCGGT
This sequence comes from Actinomycetospora sp., assembly GCF_055612215.1. Classification (NCBI taxonomy): domain Bacteria; kingdom Bacillati; phylum Actinomycetota; class Actinomycetes; order Pseudonocardiales; family Pseudonocardiaceae; genus Actinomycetospora; species Actinomycetospora sp. Next base: position 3,001 of record NZ_JBVPVA010000441.1, read on the forward strand.
GTCGGCTGAGCGATGGGCACCCTCAGTCGCTTCTATCGACCGAGGGGGCCCATCGCTCAGAACGGTCAGGCCGGGCCCACGACGGCATCGCGGTGCAGGTAGCGGTCGGCGACGATCGTGAGCATCCGGCGGGCCGACTGCGGCGACTCGACGACGCCGGGCGGCACGGCGCCACGGGCCTGGCCGTAGGCGCGGCCGGCGAGGTCCTCGAGGAGCTCGGCGACCGGGCCCTCCCCGCGCAGCCGCAGCCCGGTGGCCCGCTGCAGGTGCGTCGTCCCCGTTCCGCCGTAGGTCCGCTCGGCGTACTCCGGGTAGACGCCCGCGAGGAAGAGCGCGCCGTCGCCGATCCGGCGCCACACCCCGGGCCGGGCCTCGGGCGCGACGTCGGCGAGCAGCTCGGCCAGGCGCGGCAGGTCGAGCTCGTCCCAGCGCCGCCGGTGCCAGCCACGCTCACCGCGGCGCCACACGACGCCGGAGGCCAGCCGCGCGTAGGAGGCGAGGAGCTCGGCGAGGAAGAGCCGGTGCGCGGGCTCGGTGGCGAAGGCCGCGATGACCGGGCCGTCGAGGATCGGGAGGCGCGAGCGCGGGGCGGTCCGGTCGACCACCGCCGTTCGCCCGACCAGCGACCCGGCCGCCCGGTGGACCGCCGCCGCGAACACGAGGAAGGGCGAGACGTAGCGGAAGCGCTCGCCCTCGTCGTGTGCGGCGGTGAGCAGGGCGTCGGCGACCGCGGGCCGGTCCAGGAGGTCGAGCACGAGCTCCGGGTGGCGGCGCAGGGCGTCGACCTGGTCGGGTCGGTCGCCGGTCAGCGCCAGCAGGTCGTGGTCGGTGAGGTGTTCCCCGTAGCGGCGGGCCACGGCGTCGCGCGACGTGTCCATGCCTCCATCGTGCCGCGCCCGGAGAACCGTTCGGCGGTTCGGCTCGATCGACCGAGGGAATGAATGGTGCCGGGAGCGGGCCGCTCGGGCCCGGGACGGAGGGCCGCGATGGACCACGTGCGCTGGTTGGAGACCCTGTCCTCGGAGGACACCGACGCCGTCGGGGGCAAGAACTCCTCGCTCGGCGAGATGATCCAGAACCTCGACCGGGCCGGCGTGCGCGTGCCGGGCGGCTTCGCGACCACCTCCGAGGCCTACCGGGCGTTCCTGTCCGCCAACGGCCTCGACGACCGCATCCGCGAGCTGCTCGACGGCCTCGACCCGAACGGCGACGAGCTCGCCCGCGTCGGGGCCGCGATCCGCGACGAGTTCGCGAAGGCGGAGTTCCCGCAGGACACCGCGGACGCGATCCGCGAGGCCTACGAGGAGCTCTCCCGGCGCTACGACACCACCGACGTGGACGTGGCCGTCCGGTCCAGCGCCACCGCGGAGGACCTCCCCGACGCGAGCTTCGCCGGCCAGCAGGACACCTACCTCAACATCACCGGCGCCGACGCCCTGCTGCGCGCCTGCAAGGACTGCTACGCCTCGGTGTTCACCGACCGCGCGATCAGCTACCGCACCGAGCAGGGCTACGACCACCTCGACCTGGCGCTCTCGGTGGGCGTCCAGAAGATGGTGCGCTCGGACTCGGGCAGTGCCGGCGTCATGTTCACGATCGACTCGGACACCGGCTTCCCGGACACGATCGTCATCAACGCCGCCTGGGGTCTGGGGGAGAACGTCGTCGGCGGCGAGGTGACCCCCGACCAGTACACGGTCTACAAGCCGTTCCTGGACAAGGAGAACCTCGTCCCGATCATCGCGAAGTCGGTCGGGGCGAAGGAGAAGACCCTGCAGTACGCCGACTCCCCGGAGACCGCCGGCGACACCACCGAGAACGTCGACACCCCCGAGGAGCACCGCAGCCGGTTCGTCCTCTCCGACGACGACGTCCTCGCGCTCGCCCGCTGGGGCGTCACCATCGAGAAGCACTACGACCGGCCGATGGACATCGAGTGGGCCCGCGACGGCCGCAGCGGCGAGCTGTTCGTGGTCCAGGCACGTCCGGAGACGGTGCAGTCCAACGCGGGCGCGGGCACGTTGCAGACCTACCGGCTCGACGGGACCGGCGACGTCGTCGTCTCCGGTCTCGCGATCGGGCAGGCGATCGCGGCCGGCGAGGTGCAGCGCATCGCCTCGGCCGACGACATCGACACCTTCCAGGAGGGCAAGGTCCTCGTCACGGAGATGACCGACCCCGACTGGGTGCCGATCATGCGCAAGGCCGCGGCGATCGTCACCGACCGCGGCGGCCGCACCTCGCACGCCGCCATCGTCTCGCGGGAGCTGGGCGTGCCGGCCGTCGTCGGGACCGGCGACGCCACCGAGACGCTCGAGGACGGCCGGGAGGTGACCATCTCCTGCGTCGAGGGCGACGAGGGGTACGTCTACGACGGCATCCTCGACTACTCCGTGGAGGACCTCGACCTCGACGACGTCCCCGAGACGCGGACCCGGGTCATGATGAACATCGGCAGCCCGGCCGCGGCGATGCAGTGGTGGCGCCTGCCCGCGCACGGGATCGGCCTGGCCCGCGTCGAGTACCTCGTGAACAACGTGATCAAGGCGCACCCGCTGGCGCTGCTGCACCCCGACCAGGTCGACGACGACGCCCGGGCCCAGATCGAGGAGCTCACCGAGGGCTACGACGACAACGCGGAGTACTTCGTCGAGCAGATGTCCCGAGGGATCGGGGTGATCGCGGCGTCGCAGTACCCCGAACCCGTCGTCGTGCGGCTCTCGGACTTCAAGACCAACGAGTACGCGGGCCTGATCGGCGGGACGACGTTCGAGCCCGACGAGGAGAACCCGATGCTGGGCTGGCGCGGGGCCTCGCGCTACTACAGCGAGGACTACCAGGAGGCCTTCGCACTGGAGTGCCGGGCGCTCTCGCGAGTGCGGACGGACATGGGCTTCACGAACGTCATCGTCATGGTCCCGTTCTGCCGCACCCCGGAGGAGGCCGACCGGGTGCTGGAGGTGATGGCCTCGCACGGGCTCGAACGCGGCCGCGACGAACTGCAGGTCTACGTCATGGCGGAGATCCCGTCGAACGTGCTGCAGGCCGACGAGTTCGCCGAGCGCTTCGACGGGTTCTCCATCGGTTCCAACGACCTCACGCAGCTCACCCTCGGGATCGGGCGTGACGACGACCGGCTGGCCCACCTGTTCGACGAGCGCAGCCCCGCCGTCAAGAAGATGATCTCGATGCTGATCGAGACCGCCCACGCCAAGGGTCGCTACGTCGGCATCTGCGGGCAGGGGCCGAGCGACCACCCGGACCTGGCGGAGTTCCTCGTCGAGCAGGGCATCGACTCGATGTCGCTGAACCCCGACAGCGTGCTCACGGTGATCGAGCGGGTGGCGGAGGCGGAGCAGCGGTAGGCCGGCGCGGGTCAGGCGATCCAGGGCGGGACGGTGGGCTCGCGGTCGGGCCCGCCTGCCACGTCGCCGCCCCGGCCGGTGACGATCGCGGTGAGCCCGAGCTGCGGGTCGGCCGCGATGCGGCGGGTGCACCCGCCGTCGAGGACGACGGTGTCCCCGACGACCGCGTCGATCCGCTCGCCGCCGACGGTCACCGCGGCCGCGCCGTCGAGCACCGTCCAGATCTGCTCGCCGTCCATGACGTGCAGCGGCCCCTGGGTGCCGGGCGCCATCTCCACCCGCCACAGGGCCGCGGTGGTCCCGCCCTGGGTCGGGGACGCGTAGGTGGTCATCACGGCGTTCGGGGTCTCGACCCGGCGGGCCGCGGCACTGCGGACGACGAGCATGGTGCACTCCTTGTGCTCGGTCAACGTGGTTGTCGATACGGTAAGTCACGTTGTCTATCGTGGGAAGGGTGAGCACGACGATGTCCGGCGCCGAGTTGGCAGTGCGACTGTTCGGGGCGTTCCGGTCGCTGGTCGACGACCTGCACGACGAGCTCGCCCGCCGTGGGCACCCGCACGTGCGGCCCGCGCACGGGTTCGCGCTGCAGGCGATCGGCCGGGACGGCGCGACCGCCAGCGAGCTGGGCGTCCTCCTGGGGGTGTCGAAGCAGGCGGCGGGCAAGACCGTGGACGGACTCGCCGTGCTCGGGTACGTCGAGCGGGTCGCGGACCCCACCGACGCGCGCCGCCGGACCGTCGTCGTGACCGAGTCCGGCCGGGAGGTGCTGCGCCTGTCGGCGGAGATTTTCGAGCGGCTGCGGGCGGAGCGCGAGCAGCAGGTGGGGGCCGCGCGGATGCGCGAGACGGAGGAAGCGTTGCGCCGACTCGATCGGGCGACGACGCTGCGAGTGGACGCCGCAGCCTGGCTGGGTGGCTGAACGACGTGGTCCGACCGCTCCGTCACCGGGAACCCCCCTCCCGGCGGGGACGTCGGCCGGACCGAGCGACGAAGCAGGAGGAAGCGCATGGGTGGCGTCGAGGTCGGGATCAAGAATCTCTCGAAGTCGTTCGGGAGTTCGAACATCTGGTCCGACGTGACGTTGACTCTGCCCGCCGGTGAGGTGTCGGTTTGCTGGGTCCGTCGGGGACCGGGAAGTCGGTGCTGCTGAAGTCGATCATCGGGTTGCTCAAGCCCGAGAAGGGGTCGATCTTCATCCACGACACCGACCTGGT
>NZ_JBVPVA010000488.1:0-17272 GCF_055612215.1 Actinomycetospora sp.
CATCGCCGGACCGTGCCGCCGCGCGAGCTCGCCGAACGCCCCGCGGTCCCCAAGCACGGCTCGGCGGACCAGGTCGTCGTCAGAAACGGCGGCCCTGGTCGCATCCGAGCGAGAGCCCTCGGACGTAACGGGGCCACCTTCCCATCGGTTCGACGGTGCGGTCCGATTACCGTGATCGGAGTGTGACCCAGGTCACACGACCGACCGCGTGACATTTCGGCCTTGCGGGCATCTAACTCACTGTTCGACACCGTTCGATGCCGTCGCGCCCGCTTCGCCGGGCGGGGCAGGGCCCCAGACCACGCACGACCAAGGAGCATTGATGACCGACAGCTCGTCCGCGACCGCCGCTTCCAGCGCCACACCGAACCGCAGGGGCAGCACGTCGCCTTCCTCGGACACGCAGTCCAGCAGCGGCGAGTCGGCGCTCGTCACCGAGCAGGGGCGCACGACCATCGCTGACGCCGTCGTGGCCAAGATTGCCGGCATCGCCGCCCGCGAGGTCTCTGGCGTTTACGCCCTCGGCGGAGGCGCCGCCCGGGCCGTGGGTGCTCTGCGCGAACGGATCGGGCAGCGAAGCGACCACTCCCAGGGGGTCTCGGTCGAGGTCGGCGAGCGCCAGGCGGCCGTCGACCTGACCCTGGTGGCCGAGTACGGCGTCTCCATCGCCGACCTGGCGGCCGGGATCCGTCGCAACGTGATCTCGGCAGTCGAGCGGATGACCGGTCTTGATGTCACCGAGGTGAACATCGACGTGCAGGACGTCCACATGGCCGGCGAGGACAACGACGACGACAGCGACCAGGGCGGGCAGTCGGAGTCGCGGGTCCAGTGACGGCAGACGCATCCGCCGACCATGCAGCGGCGAGACCGCGCGACGACGTCGCCGGTCTCGCCGAGCAGGTCGCCGCGACGGCACTCTCGGTCCCGGGTGTGGTCCGGCTGCACAGCGGGGTGTTCGGCGAGGCAGGTACCTACCTACCGGGCCGGCGCGTTGACGGAGTTCGGGTGCGCGACAACGGCATCGAGGTCCACATCGTGACGGCATGGGAGGCCAACGTCCTCGAGACCGCTGACGCCGTGCGTACTGCAGTCGGTCGGCTGGCCGTGCCTTCGAGCGCCAAAGGACGGCCGGTGGACGTCGTGGTCCAGGACGTCGCCGCACCCGCAGAGCTGGTCCAAGGCGCAGCCCAAGCGTCAGGAGATGCGACGTCCGCGTCGCAGCAGAAGGAGAGCACATGACCACATCCACAATCGGCCTGCTGGCCGGGCTGCTGCTCGGCGTTGCGGCCGCTGCCGGTGGCTTCGTCGGGTTTCTGATCGCCCTCGTCCTCGGCATCGTCGGTTACCTGGTCGGCGGCCACTACGACGGTGAGCTCGACCTGAACAGCCTTCGACCGGGCGGTGGTCGAGGGAACAGCCGCCGCCGTGAGTGATCGAGTGACTGACGGTGGAGCCGACGCCGTCGACCGGCTGCCGTCCGGGGACCCGCATACCGATCCGGGCCAGCGTGGCCGGCTGACGGTCGCAGAAGGCGTCGCCAGCCGGATCGCCACCATCGCCGCCACGCAGGTCGATGGCGTCGTCTCGTCCGGCTCCAAGGTGGGCGCGGTGTTCGGCCGCCAGTACCCGAACGTCAGCTCCGAAGTCGCGGGACGGGAGGCGAGCGTGACTGTCGACATCGCCGTGGCGTGGCCCTACTCCGCGCCCACCGTGGCCGCCGCCGTGCGCGACCGCATCCGCAACGAGCTGGACCGGTACGCCGGTCTTACCGCCGACCGGGTCGACGTCACGGTGGCGGCCTTCCAGCCGCCCTCCGGCGACACCCCAGGGAGAGTGCAGTGACGACCAGCCCACCGACCACCCACGACGAGACGTCCTCGACTCCGGGGGAGCGGTCCCCGCTGCAGGCGGCCAAGTCTCCCGTCGGCGTCGGCGCGATCGGCGCGCTGGGGCCAATCCTCGCCCTGCTGCTGATGGCCGCGGCGATCGCCCTCATCCATGACGCGCTCGTCTGGGGCGGCGTCGTGTCGGGCACAGCCTGGACGCAGCGTCTTTCCACCGTCAACGGGCTCACGCCCCAGCAGTGGACTGTCCCGGCCGGAGTGGTGGCGGTCGTGGTCGGACTCGTGCTGCTCGTGATCGCCCTTCGGCGCCGGCCGCGACGGGCCATCGCCCTGGCCGCAAAGACGGGCGTCTACCTGCGACCGGCCGACGTGGCGCGGCTCGCCCGTAGCCGCGCGCAGGACGTCGACGGCGTCCTCTCTGCACGGACCACGGCCACCCGCAAGGCGGTGACCGTCACCGTGAGCGGTACCGGCGCCGACCTGGAAGGTCCGGTCCGCGACGCCGTCACGAGCCGCCTCTCGGCCCTGGAGTCGCCCCCGACGGTCACGGTGCGAACGGAAGGGCAGCGCCGATGAGCCGGGCGACGTTGGCATGGGACCGGCTGGTGGCGCTGGTGCTGGGGCTCGTCCTCGTCGCCGCCGGAGTCCTCGCGATCCTGTGGTGGGGTGGGTGGCTTCTCACCCTGCCGAGAAGCATCCAGCTCTCGTGGGCGCCCGGACTGACCCATCAGTCCTGGTGGCCGTGGGCCACCGGGGCGGCGGGCGCCATCCTCTTCCTCCTGGCCCTGCGCTGGCTGTTCGCCCACCTGCCACGGCAGCGGGTCGGCAGCCTCACCCTGCCCGGCAGCAGCGACGAGGGTCGGCTGCGCGTGCAGGCACAGGCGCTCGGCGACGCCTTCGCCGACGCCCTGGCCGCATACCCCGCCGTCGACAGCGCCCGCGGCAGCGTCTCCGTCGACCGGGGCCAGCTGGTGGCCCGCATCCGGGCCACCATCGACCCGGACACCGACCTGGCGAAGGTCGCGGCGGCGGCGGACGGGACCAGCGCCCAGCTGGCCGAGGTCCTGGGCCGCGACGACGTCGCCTGCCGGATCCAGCTCCGCGTGACGCGGGGCAGCAGCGACCTGCCTCGGGTGCAGTGACGTCGGCCTCCGGCCTTCTCCTCGTCGGGCTTCCAGTGGTCGCCGAACCGACTGCCTTTACCTAGAGAACGGGACGGCCGCCCGTGACGGCGACCCGGGCGCCTGAGACGTAGCTGGCCTCGTCAGAGGCGAGCAGCACGTACACCGGCGCGAGCTCCGCAGGTTGCCCTGCTCGACCGAGCGGCGTGTCGCCGCCGAACGCCTCGACCTTCTCCGGAGGCATGGTCGAGGGGATGAGCGGCGTCCAGATCGGGCCCGGCGCCACGCTGTTCACACGAATGCCGCGTGGGCCGAGGAGCTGCGCCCAGCTGGCGCAGAGGTTCGCGATCGCGGCTTTCGTCGCGGCGTACGGCGCCAGCGTCGGGGACGGCGAGTCCGAGTTCACCGACGAGCTGCCGATGATCGAACCGCCTGCCCCCATGTGCGGCAACGCCGCTTTCACCAGCCAGAAGAACGCCGAGACGTTGGTGGCGAACGTGTGCTGCCACTCCTCGTCGCTGACTTCCTCGATCGTCTCGTGCGACATCTGGTACGCCGCGTTGCTGACCAGAATGTCGACCCTGCCGAACTGCTGGACGGTCCGGTCCACGATGCCGCGGCAGTGCTCCGGGTCCGACAGGTCGCCCCGCACCAGCAAGACATCGCGGCCGGCACGGCGCACCCAGCTGCTGGTGTCCTGGGCATCATCGTCCTCGCTCAGATAGGCGATCACCACGTCGGCGCCCTCACGGGCGAACGCGATCGCGACGGCCCGGCCTATCCCGCTGTCGGCACCGGTGACGACGGCGACCTTGCCGGTGAGTCGTCCGTTGCCCTGGTAGGACTGCTCCCCGCAGTCCGGGACCGGATCCATCTCACTCTGGTGACCCGGCGGGTCCTGTTGCTGCTTGGGCTGCGTCATGCCGTGGCGTTACCCGTCGGCAGCCCGGTTCACACCGCCCGCCCGGCGGTGCCGGAAGCTGGGCAGAACTCACGGACCGGGCTGCGGCCGGCTACCCGACCGGTGAACGTGGTAGGGCTGTGACATGAGCTGGGTCGACAACGTGGTCTGGTGGCACGTCTACCCGCTGGGCTTCGTCGGCGCGGAGAAACAGCTCGACGACCCCGACGTGGCCGCGCAGCACCGGCTCCCGCAGCTGGTGGACTGGCTACCCTACGTGATCGAGCTCGGGTGCAACGGGCTGCTGCTGGCGCCCGTCTTCGCCTCCCGCTCGCACGGCTACGACACGCTCGACCACTTCCGCGTCGACCCGCGGCTCGGCGACGACGGCGACCTCGACGCCCTCATCGCTGCCGCGAAGGATCGGGGCATCCGGGTGTGCTTCGACGGTGCGTTCAACCACGTGAGCCGGGACCACGAGATCGTCCAACGCGGACTGGCTGCAGGTCCCGGGACGGATGCGGGCAGCTGGCTTCGTTGGGAGGGCGAGTATCCGCTGGCGTTCGAGGGCAACCTCGACCTGGTCGACATCAACCTCCAGCATCCGCCAGTCCAGAGCTACGTGGTCGACGTGATGGCTCACTGGCTCGCTCGCGGAATCGACGGCTGGCGCCTGGACGCGGCGTTCGCCCAGGGCGCCGCTGTCTGGCGGCCGGTGGTCGAGCAGGTGAAGCGCGCCTACCCCGAGTCCTGGCTGGTCGCCGAGGTCCTGCACGGCGACTACGTCGAGTTCGTCCGCGAGAGCGGAGTGGACTCAGTGACGCAGTACGAGCTGTGGAAGGCGATATGGAGCTCCCTCAACGACCGGAACTTCCACGAGCTCGCGTGGGCGTTGAAACGGCATGCCACGTTTCTGGAGTCCTTCCGTCCGCAGACCTTCCTCGGCAACCACGACGTGACCCGGATCGCCACCAAGATCGAGGACCCGCGGCACCTGCCTCTGGCTGAGGCGCTCCTCATGGCGCTCCCAGGCGTCCCGACCATCTACGCCGGCGACGAGCAGGGGTTCACGGGCGAGAAGCTGGACCAGCCGCACGGGGACGACGCCGTCCGGCCGCCCTTTCCGAGCAGCCCGGCCGAGCTGTCGCTGCTGGGCCGCCCGACCCATGAGAGGTACCAGTCGCAGGTCGCGTGGCGGCGACGACACCCCTGGCTCACCGACGCGACCGTGGACACCGCCGATGTCTCGAACACCGGCCTGGCAGTGCAGGTGATCGGCCGAGGCGGGCAACGCCTCACCCTCGCGCTGAACACCGGTGACCAGCCACTGACGGTCGCGGGTATGCGGGTCGGCGCGCACGACGTCGCCTACCGGGAAGGCGAGTAACCGACCACCCCGCGGTGCTCACGAGCAGCGGTCAGAATGAGCACCTGCGCCGCAGTCCTGTGTGGGCGCACGGAAAGTGGGTACCAGCACACCATGACCGACGACAACGAGCGCGAGACGGACCTGCCCCAGAAGGATGCCGACAAGCTGGCTCAGGCCGACTTCCCGTCCGGCCTCATCCCCCGTGAGGACGGCGAGCCCGAGTTGACCACGGAGCAGTCCCGGGCCAAGACCAAGCAGCCGGAGCACGGCGGCGACTGACCGTTTGCCAGAAGACCGCATCGAGGTGGTGGTCGCCTGGCGGCGGAATCTGCTCGGATGCCAACGGAATACGCGCGGTGCGGCTCAGCGCAAGGTGGGTAGCCGCTGATCGTGCAGGAGTACGGGGGCGAACAGGTCGCCCCGGTCGGCGAGCCGGCGCAGGATGGTGCGGATCGTGTAGCGGTCCGGGCGCAGCTCCGGGTCGTCGAGCTCGTCCCAGGTCAGCGTCGCGGACACCGGGGCGTCGGCGCTCGGACGCGGGCTGAACGGGGCGACCAGGGTCTTGTTGATCGCGTTCTGGGTGTAGTCGAGCCGGGCGAGCCCGTGGCGCCGGTCGGTGTGCCACTCCCAGGAGACGAGCTCGGGGCGGATCGCCCCGACCGCCCGGGAGAGCTTCTCCACCCATGCGCGGGTGTCGTCGAAGGTGTAGCCGTCGGCGATCGGCACCCAGATCTGGACGCCCCGCTTGCCGGTGACCTTCGGGGCAGCCGCCGCCCCCACGTGCTCCAGGGCGGTCCGGTAGAGCCGGGCGAGGGCGAGCACGTCGTCGAACCCGACGGCAGGGCCCGGGTCGATGTCGATGAGCGCCCAGGTCGGCTGGTGCACGTCGGGCAGCCGCGAGGTCCACGGGTGCAGCTCGACCGCCCCGTAGTTGGCCATCCACACCAGCGCGGCCGTGCGGTCGAGCACGAAGTAGTTCTGGGTCTCGTCGGGCGCGGCCTCGGCGTTGTGCCAACGACGCAGCCACCCGGGCGCGTGGGTCGGGACCTCCTTCTGCCAGAAGCCGGGCCGGGTGACGCCGTCGGGAAAGCGGTGCAGGTTCACGGGGCGCCCGGCCAGGTAGGGCAGCAGGAACGGCGCGACGCGGGCGTGGAAGCGGATCAGGTCACGCTTGGTCACCGGCGCACCGGCGGCGCCGGGGAAGAGCACCTTGTCCAGGTTGGTCAGCGCCACCTCCTGGCCGGCGACGGTCCAGGTCCCGGCCGACCCGAGCGCCTCCAGGGCGGCCAGCTCGTCCTCGGTCGCCGCCGCCTGCTGCGCGGGGTCGGCCCCGGCCAGCGGCACCTCGGCGTGCTCGGACCGGGCCTCGCTCTGCCACATGGCCGCCGGTGCGGCGGCGACCTCGTCGTTGGTGCGCCCGCTGAGCACCGACTGCGGGTGGTCCTCCGGGTCCCAGCCCTCGCGCGCGTGGTCGTCGTGCTTGTGCACGAGCATCCACTGCTCCTTGCCGTGGTCCCCGTCGCGCGGGCGGCGGCGGACGAGGGCGAAGCGGCCGGCGAGCTTCTCGCCCTCGAGGTCGAAGTGCAGCTCGCCGGCCGCGACGGCGGCCGCCGGGTCGTCGGTCCGCGCCGGGTGCCAGACGCCGCGGTCCCAGACGATCACGTCGCCGCCGCCGTACTGGCCCTTCGGGATCACGCCCTCGAACAGCGCGTAGTCCATCGGGTGGTCCTCGGTGTGCACGGCCATGTGCCGCACCGAGGGGTCCAGGGTCGGGCCGCGGGGCACCGCCCAGCTCGCCAGCGCCCCGCCGATCTCCAGGCGGAAGTCGTAGTGCAGCCGCCGGGCGCGGTGACGCTGGACGACGAAGATCGGGGCACCGCCCGACGGTTCGCCCCCGGTCGGTTCCGGGGTCGCCGCGAAGTCGCGCATGCGGGTGTAGGTGGCGAGCCTGTCCTCGTCGGGTTCCGACGGTCCGGCGTCCACGGTCGTCGCGACCCACTCGCGCGAGGGGCCGGGCTCGTAGCGGGAGGTCCGGCGCTTGGCGACGACGCCGGTGAGCCCGTAGCCCCGCGCCACCTCGAGCACCTGTGCCGGCGCGGTGTCGGTGAACGCGGGCGGGACCGCCGTGTGCGGCCAGGTCGCGGCATCGAGGGCGTCGAGGCGCGCCCGGCGCTCGTCCCAGGGACGTCCCCGCAGGTCCTCGCCGTCGACGCGGAGCAGGTCGGTCGCGTAGAGGGTCACCGGGACGGTCTCGACGAGCTGCCCGTCCGGCGCCGGGTCGTGCCGGCGGCGGTCGAGGCGCCCGGTGTCCGGCCGGCCGTGCGCGTCGAGGACCACGATCTCGCCGTCGACGACCAGGTCGCGCCCGGCGAGGTCGGCCAGCTCGGGATAGACGGCGGTCAGGTCGGTGCCGTCGTCGCCGGTCACCGTCACGGAGTCGGCGGCCGTCGTCACCAGCACCCGCGCGCCGTCCCAGGCGAACTCGACCGCCCAGTCCGCGCCCTCGGGCGGGTCGCCGGGGGTCGCGCGCATCGGCTGCATCGCCGGCATCGCCCGCACGTCCCACCTCCCGCCGCCCGCGGCCAGCCGATGATCAGGGGCACTGGGCGCAGGCCCGGCGCCTCGAGAGCCTGCGCCGTGTGCCCCTCACCGAGCGGGTGCTCGGCCCGTCCATGATCAGGGGCACTGGGCGCAGGCTCGGCGCCCCGAGATCCTGCGCCGTGTGCCCCTCGATGATGGGGCGCCCGTCCGCACGGCCGCGCTCAGCCCGCCGCGTCGGTGCTGCTGCCGTCGAGCTGGGCCTTGAGGTTGGCCAAGGTCTGCTCGAGGCCCGCCCGGATGCCCGGCCCGTCCGTGTGCTCGGTGTGCAGGGTGACGGTCACCCGCGACTCCTCGTCGCCGATCCCGGTCACGAACAGCTCGCCGTGGTAGCCGCTGCTCGTCTCGGCACTCCAGCGGACGCTCTTGGCGTCGGGGTCGGCGTGCATCCACGCCTGCCCCTCGTACTGGTTGCCCTCCACGTCGGCGACGACGTGGACGTCGTCGCCCCCGGTGGCGTGCGCGTCCTTCATGCTGTCGAAGAAGGACGGGAGGTTGTCGGCGGCGGAGACGAAGTCGAACACCACGTCCGGCGGCCGGTGGATGGTGGCGGAGTGCTCGTAGTCGCCCATGCGCCCGACTACCCGGACGCCCGGCGTCGCGAACCGGCGCCGGGCGCGCCACCCTGTCGGGCGTGGCCGAGACCCTCCTGATCACCGGTGCCGCCGGGCGCATCGGCACCATGCTGCGCCCCCGCCTGGCCCGCGCCGACCGCACGCTGCGCCTGCTCGACGTCGCCGACATCGACGACCCGGGGGAGCGGGAGGAGGTGGTCACGGCGTCGGTGACCGACCTCGACGCGCTCACCGCGGCGTGCCGGGGCGCCGATGCCGTCGTGCACCTCGGCGGCCTGTCCGGCGAGGCGGCGTGGAGCGCGATCCTCGACGTCAACATCCACGGGACCTTCACGGTCTTCGAGGCCGCCCGCCGCGCCGGCGTGCCGCGCGTGGTGTTCGCGAGCAGCAACCACGCGGTCGGCTTCCATCCCGCCGTCGACCCCGTCCCCGACGACCTCCCGGCCCGGCCGGACACCCTCTACGGCGTCGCGAAGGTGACCGGCGAGGCACTGGGCAGCCTCTACCACGACCGCTACGGCCTCGACGTCGTCTGCCTGCGGATCGGGTCGTGCTTCCCCGAGCCGCCCGATGCCCGCGCCCTGGCGACCTGGCTCTCGCCCGGCGACGTCGCGCGTCTCGTCGACGCCGCGGTCACCGCCCGCGCGCCCGGCTTCCGCGTCGTCTGGGGCGTCTCGGACAACACCCGACGGCGCTGGTCGCTCACCGCCGCCGCCGAGCTCGGGTACCGCTCGCACGACGACGCCGAGGCCTTCGCCGACCGCGACCTGCCCGCCGACGCCTGGACCGACGCCTTCGTCGGCGGGGGCTTCGCCGGACCCGGGTACGACGAGCCGGGCGTGTGAGACCCGCGGGCCGTCAGGAACGGGCCCGGAGCTCGGCGACCCCCTCGCCCTTCAGGTCGGTGAGCACCGGCGGGCGCCCGACCATCGCGAGGATCAGGGTCCGCAGCGGCCCCCGGACCTCGGGGCCGTCGCCGGTCGACCACTCGACGTCGTCGGCCACCAGCCGCAGCCCGGCGACCCGCTTCTTCGCCCCGAGCAGCGGTTGGGTGCCCTTGGCGGAGTCCGCCGCGGCGACGAGCGCCTCCTCCGAGTGCGGGATCGTCGTCGACGTCGGGTAGGCGATGTCCTCGCCGTGCGCGACGGCCTCCACCAGCCACGAGCCGGTGGGGCCGGGAGGCGCGTTGCGGGTGTGGACCCGGTCGGCGAGCCGCTCCAGGAGGCGGGGCACGGGGTCGGCGCCGACGGCGGCGACGTTACGGGCCATGAGCCGCCCGAAGGAGAACCCGCTGCGCGCCATCCCGAGGAGGAACGCGGGCGGCGTCATCTCCGCGGTGGACACGACGTGCGCCAGGGCGTCCTTCGTGGTCCAGCCGGCGCACAGCGAGGGCACCGTCCACTGCTCCTCGTCGAGCGTGCCGAGCGCCTCGACGAGCAGGGCCCGCTCGGTCGCGATCAGTTCCCAGGTGTCCATGTTCCCCTGCCCTGCGTTTCGGTTGGCACCGAATTAGACTGGCACCGAAATCGGACGTCAAGGGGGAGGGTGTGGACGAGATCCACCGGGTGCTGCACGCCCTGGCCTCCCCGGTGCGCCGCGAGATCCTCTGGCTGGTCGGCGACCGGGAGCGCCCGGCCGGCGAGATCGCCGCCGCCGTCCACGTGAGCGCGCCGACGGTGTCCGAGCACCTGAAGGTGCTGCGCGACGCCGGGCTGGTCACGATGCGGGCGGACGGCAGCTTCCGGCGCTACCGGGCCCGGCGCGAGGCCCTCGACGGCCTGCAGCGCCTGCTCCCCGGGGCCGCCGAGCGGTGGACCCCGGCCGACGACGTCCCCGAGCGCGGGCTGGCCGACGCGCGCACCGTCCCGACCGTGCGCGCGTCGGTGGACCTGGCGTGCCCGCGGGAGGTGGCCTTCACCGCGCTGACCGACCCCGAGGCCTACAGCCGGTGGCTCGGCGTCCCGGTCCGCCTCGAGGACGGGCACTTCGCGGCCACCATGGAGTGGGGGACCCAGGTCCGGGGGCGCTACGAGCTCGTCGTCGCGCCGGAACTGATCGTCATGGCCTGGGACGTCGCGGACGGCCAGGTGCCCGTGCCGGGCGACGAGCACCGGGCCTACGCCCGCCTCACGACGAGCGCGGGCGGGTGCCGCGTCGACGTGGATCAGCTGGTGGAGACGGCGGAGCAGGCGACGTTCATGACGAACGCCTGGCGGATGGTGCTGGGCCGGCTCGCCGAGGCCGCTCCCGGTCTCGGTGCGCCCGACGGCCCGGCGCCCGCGCCCCGCCCGCCGCGGCCCAAGCACCCCGCGGGGTAGACGTGCCTTGTGCGGCGTGTCGTGGGGCCGCCATCCTTCGCGGCATGGTCACCACCGTCTACGAGGCCGCCGGCGGCGGGGCGGGCCTCACCCGGCTCGCCGCGGCCTGGCACGCCCGGGTGATGGCCGACGACGTGGTCAGCCACGCGTTCTCCCACGGGTTCCACCCCGACCACACCCGCCGCCTCGCCGCCTACTGGGGCGAGGCCCTCGGCGGCCCGACGACCTACTCGGACACCATGGGCGACGAGACGTCCGTGGTGCGGGTGCACAGCGGCAACGGCCCGCACGAGGACATGGACCGCCGGGCGGTCGACTGCTTCGACGCCGCGCTCGGCGACGCCGGGTTCTCCCCGGACGAGCCGGTCCGGCAGGTGCTCCACGACTACTTCGCGTGGGCGACGGCCACCGCGATGTCGACCTACCAGGACTCCGCAGACGACGTCCCGGACGGGCTGTCCGTCCCCCGGTGGTCCTGGGACGGGCTCGTCGATACCCCCGGCTCGTCGTCGTGATCGGAACGTCCGCGAGACGCCGTCACAGGTCGGTGAGGGGGACCGCCGGATCGGCCAGGCGAGCGACGTCGAGCGGACGGTCGGCCCGGATCAGCCGGTCGATGTCCTCGGTGACGTCCCAGACGTTGACGTTCATCCCCGCGAGCAGGCGACCCGAGCGCAGCCAGAACGCCACGAACTCCCGGCTCGCGAGGTCGCCGCGCACCACCAGCTCGTCGGCGTCGCCCGGGCCGGCGTGCCCGGTGTACTCCATGCCGAGGTCGTACTGGTCGGTGAAGAAGTAGGGCAGCTGGTCGTAGGGCGCGGCCGCGTCGTCGAGCATCCCGCGCGCGGCCGCCGGGCCGCTGTACTGCGCGGTGGCCCAGTGCTCCACCCGCAGCCGCCGCCCGAGCGCCGGATACCAGATGGCGGCGATGTCCCCGGCGGCGTGGATGCGGGGGTCGCTCGTGCGCAGGTGCTCGTCGACCACGACGCCGTCGTCGATGTCCAGGCCCGCGGCCTCGGCGAGCCCGATGTTGGGGGCCGCCCCGATCCCGACCAGGACGACGTCGGCCTCCACGAGCCCGCCGTCGGCCAGCCGCACGCCCCGTGCGGTCCCGCCCTCGCCGACGATCTCGGCGACCTGCACGCCGAGCCGCAGGTCGACCCCCCGCTCGCGGTGCAGCTCCGCGAACACCGCGCCGATCTCCGGGCCGAGGGCGGCGAGCAGGGGCTGCTCGGCCGCCTCGAGGACGGTGACCTCGGCACCGGCGAGCCGGGCGGCCGCGGCCACCTCGAGCCCGATCCACCCGGCCCCCACCACCGCGACCCGGGAGGCGCTCAGGATCGCCGTCCGCAGGTGGTCGCTGTCGTCGAGGGTGCGCAGGTGGAGCACGCCGTCGAGCTCGGCGCCCGGGACCGGCAGCCGCCGCGCCGACGACCCCGTCGCGAGCAGCAGGCGCTCGTAGCCCACGTGCTCGCCGTCGGCGAGGACGACCTCGGCCGCGTCCCGGTCGATCGCGGTCACCACGGAGCCGGTGCGCAGGTGCACGTCCTGCTCGCCGTACCACTCGGCGGGGTGGACGTGGACCGCGTCGAGGTCGGACGCGCCCTGGAGGTACTCCTTGGACAGCGGCGGGCGCTCGTACGGACGGTGCTCCTCACCGCCGAGGAGCACCACCTCGCCCGCGAAGCCCGCCTCGCGCAGGGCCTCCGCCGCCCGGTCACCGGCCAGTCCCGCTCCGACGATCACGTGGGTCATGGCGTCCTCCGTCCGGCCGGCGTCCGGACCGTAGCGCCATCGGGCGCCCCGTGGGCGGACGGCCGGCCTCCGGGGAACGGAAGGCTCAGCCCGATCTCCGACGACGCGGACTCCGGGGCCCGCTCGCCGGCATCTCGGCGGCGCCCCTCATCCCGAGGCGGTCTCGCGGCTCCGGCCGGTGACGCGCAGCAGGAGGTCGGTTGCGGGCAGCTCCACCACGGTCGGGCCGTCGCCCACCGTGAGGTCGGTGTCCGTCGCGACGAGGCGCACCCCCGTGAGGTCGGCGCCGAAGTAGGCGAGTGCGCGCGGGCCCGCCCCGAGGAGCACGTCGCGGACCCGGTCGGCGGGTGGCCGCGGCAGGCCGAGGGCCTCGGTGACGTCGAGCCCGTGGATGACGTCATGGCTCAGCGCTCCGGCCTGCCCGCCACCCGGTGGCCGCCACGGGTGCTCGACGTTGTCCCGGAGGGCGCCCAGCAGCTCGGCGTCGGTGAGGCGGGCGGTGTCCTCGCGGGCGATGCGGTCGGCGAACCGGTTGAAGTCGCCCCGGGCGGCCGCGATGCCGCGCAGCACCCGGACGGTGCCGTGCCGGTAGGGCATCGTCACGTGCGCGAGCACCTCGCGGACGCGCCACCCCGCGCAGAGCGACGGCGCCGACCAGTGGTCGGGGCGCAGGTCCGCGTAGAGGTCGGCGAGTCGCCCGCGCTCCGCGGCGGTCTCCCGGGCGAGCGGGTCGGACAGGTCGAGCTGACGGGTCACCGGGACTCCCTCGTCGTGACGGTCGTGTCCCGGGTCCTACGTCCGGGCGGCCCCGGAATCATCGGTCGCGGCCGGGACGGATTCGGCGAGCACGCCGGGCAGGTCGAACTCGGCGAACCGGTCCCCGGTGCCGAGGAACGTCGTCACGTGCGCGATGCGCTCTCCGCAGGTCTCGACGAGGACGAGCGCGAACGGGCGGAGCGTCCCGCCGTCGTCCGGGCGGTACTGTCCGAACCCGGGCTGGCCGTTGATCGCGGTGGGCACGAGGCGCGCGCCCTCGCAGCCTCCGGCGCCCACGAGGGCCGCGATCGTCCGACCTCCCTCGATCCACCAGGCGAACGGCGGCATCGAGGCCCGCGCGTCGTGGCGGAGCAGCGCGGTCAGACGCCCGACGTCGTGCGCCTCGAAGGCCGCGACGTAGTCCTCGAGCAGTGCTCGCTGGCCGGGATCGGTCGTGTCGAGCGTGTCGCCCGGCGAGGGACGTCGACGCCCGAGGGTCTCCCGGGCGCGCTGCAGCGCACTGTTGGCCGCGGCCGGCGTGACGTCGAGCATCCGGGCCGTCTCCGCCGCGGAGAAGCACAGGACGTCGCGCAGCAGCAGGGTCGCCCGCTGGCGCGGAGGGAGGTGGTGCAGTGCGGCGACGACGGCGAGGCGCACGCTCTCGCGTTGCACCGCCACCTCGCCCGGGTCGTCGGCCGCGACGAGGGCCGCATCGGGCATCGGCTCGACGAAGCGCTCGGCGGGGAGGGGGGAACCGAGCCCGCCCCCCGGGACGGCGGCCGGACCCAGGTCGACGCAGAGCGCCCGCCGGTGCGCGCCACGGAGCAGGTCGAGGCACACCGTCGTCGCGATCCGGAACAGCCACGGACGGAGCGGGCCCCGTGCCGGGTCGTACCGGTCTCCGTGGCGGTACGCGCGGACGATCGCCTCCTGCACGGCGTCCTCGGTGTCCGCCGCCGAACCGAGCATTCGGTAGCAGTACGCCCGCAGCGGGGTCCGCAGCGCCTCGAGGTCCTCGGGGGTCGGGGCGGCCACCCGCTCAGTCCACCACGGGGGCCCGGGCCCGACCTGTCAGGAGTGCCGGAACGGGAGCTCCTGCAGCCGCACCCGCTCCGGTTCGATGACCATCACGATCGACGAGCGCACGGGGAAGTCGGACCCGGTGTACCGGCGGCTCATCCGATCCGCGATCTCGAGGGCGGGCTCGCCGTGGATCTCCTCGGTGACCCGGCCCCGGATGATCACCGAGCGGTAGGGATTGTGCTCGTCGGCGACCGAGATCCCCACCCGGGGGTCCCGACGTAGATTGCGGATCTTCAGGTGGGCCTCGGTCGAGAAGATGGCCAGGCGATCGTCCTCGAGCAGCTCGATCCAGACCGGCGACACGTGCGGCGCGCCGTCGCTCATCAGGGTGGCCACGTGCGCCATGTTGCGAGCGGTCAGCAGCTCCCTGACCTCGGGTTCGAGCGCTGCGCCGCCGGCCATGCGCCGACCCTAGTGCGCACCCGACGAGGCCGGCGCCGGGACGCGCAGCGCCGCGCCGACCTCGTGCAGGTGCGCGAGCACCTGGGCGTAGGAGCGGATCGCGCCGGTCTGGGTGTACCCGAGGTCGTGCGCGTCGCAGTAGGCGCGCACCACGGGCTGGGCGCGACGCAGGTTCGGCCGCGGCATCCGGGGGAAGAGGTGGTGCTCGATCTGGTAGTTGAGGCCCCCCAGGAGGTAGTCGGTGATCCGGCCGCCGCGGACGTTGCGGGAGGTCAGGACCTGCTTGTGCAGGTGGTCGATCCGCTGCCCGGCGGTGATCATCGGCATCCCCTTGTGGTTGGGGGCGAAGGCCAGGCCCATGGAGAGCCCCCACAGGCCCTGGTGGACGGCGATGAACGCGAGCGCCTGCAGCGGGCTCAGGACCCAGAACACGGCCGTGAGGTAGCCGAGCACGTGCGCGACGAGCAGGCCGACCTCCAGGCGTGGGGCCGGGACCTCGCCCCGCCCGGCGGACTGCGCCGCCGCGACGTGCAGGTTCCAGCCCTCGAGCAGGAGCAGCGGGAAGAACATCAGCGCCTGGTGGGCGACGACCCGGGCCGCCAGCCCGGTCTTCGTGGCCGCCTGGGCGGTGCTGAACGCCAGGACCGGGATGTCGATGTCGGGATCGACGTCCTCGTGGTTGGGGTGGGCGTGGTGCTCGTTGTGCTTGGTGACCCACGCCCCGTAGCTCATCCCGACCAGCGCTCCGTGCAGGTGGCCGACGACGTCGTTGGCGCGCTTGCTCCGGAAGATCTGGCGGTGCCCGGCGTCGTGGCCGATGTAGGCGAGCTGGGTGGAGACCACGGCGAGGAAGGCGGCGGTCAGCAGCTGCCACCAGGACGCGCCGAGCAGGCCGAAGGCCGTGGCGGCGACGGCGAGCAGGGCGGTGTTGAGCGCGAACTTGGCGATGTAGGCACCCCGGCGACGCCGCAGCAGGCCCGCCTGCTTGATCGCGGCGGACAGCTCGGCGAAGTCGCCGGATCGGGGAGGGGCGGTGGGGGCGGCCTCGTCGATGGTGTCCGCGCCCGAGGCGGGGACGGGCAGGGTCGTCGTCATGCGCACGCTTCCGGTGGTGGCGGGTCTCCCGGACGGCCGCGCGGCAGCAGGACGACAAGGATCGTCGCCGTGTCGGAGCGGTCGGGTCCGAGGTCGGTGTCGGGAGAGACAGCGGTGCCACGCTGATTTCGCTGCGCGGGGTCCGGGCCGGCGTCGAAGCACCAAGGAGAACAGCGGTCCGGCGAGCTGTTCCTCGGCGTGACCGTCCACCCCGACAGTACCGGGCCCCGGCGCGACGGGCGTGCCCCGCTCGCGAAAGGGCGGTTCTGGGGGGCCGTCGTGCGAGCCGGAGCGTGCTAGCGTCGAGGCAGTTGCAGTCCTGTTGTCCCCCGCGCCGCGGTCCGGATCACGTGACACCGGCCGTTTCTGCGTTCGTGGGGAAGTCCATGCGTGGGAGTTCCGGGCAGCGCCGTCGGCCGACGTGGCCGTGGCAGCGCGAGAGGAATCCCATGTCCGAGGGCACCGTGAAGTGGTTCAACGCCGAGAAGGGGTTCGGCTTCATCGCCCCCGACGACGGCAGCAAGGACGTCTTCGTCCACTTCTCCGCGATCGAGTCGTCCGGGTACCGGTCCCTCGAGGAGAACCAGCGGGTGAGCTTCACCTCCTCGCAGGGCGAGAAGGGGATGCAGGCCGACTCGGTCAGCGCCCTCTGACCGGCGCGTGGCGGTCCGGGCGGGCCCTCGGGGCGCGCCCGGACTCGCGCGCGACGGCGTAGGTTGGGGTTCCCGGAAGACACCTCGCCCCGGACCCGGCGAATCTGCAGTGGTGCTCCGCGGCACGCCCGTGCCGCACGGCCTCCGCTCTCGACCCCGGCCCCTGGTGGGTCACGGTTCCCGCCGGTCTCGACGGCACGTGCCGAGCTCCGGCCTGCCGAGAAGGCACTCTCAGGGGATCCGTGGCAGGCGTCGAGGTCGGCATCAAGAACCTCTCGAAATCGTTCGGCAGCGCGAACATCTGGTCCGACGTCACGTTGACCCTGCCGGCGGGTGAGATCTCCGCGCTGCTGGGTCCCTCCGGCACGGGCAAGTCGGTCCTGTTGAAGTCGATCATCGGGTTGCTCAAGCCCGAGAAAGGGTCGATCTTCATCCACGACACCGACCTGGTGCGGTGCTCGGAATCCCGGCTCTACGAGATCCGCAAGTTGTTCGGGGTGCTGTTCCAGGACGGTGCGCTGTTCGGGTCGATGAACATCTTCGACAACATCGCCTTCCCGCTGCGTGAACACACCCGCAAGGGCGAGTCCGAGATCTCCGACATCGTCATGGAGAAGCTGGACCTGGTCGGGCTGGACGGCGCGGAGGACAAGCTCCCCGGCGAGATCTCCGGCGGCATGAAGAAGCGCGCCGGCCTCGCGCGAGCCCTGGTGCTCGACCCCGAGATCATCCTGGTCGACGAACCCGACTCCGGGCTGGACCCGGTGCGCACCGCCTACCTCAACCAGCTCCTGGTGGA
>NZ_JBVPVA010000497.1:0-1406 GCF_055612215.1 Actinomycetospora sp.
AGCGGCGTGCACACCGCGGTGACGTGCCCGGCCGTCGCCGAGCGGTGGTGGGTGCAGGAGAGCTCGAGCCCGACCGGGCGACGGTCCCCCTGCCGGTTCAGGTAGGCCGCCGTCGAGCCGAGGGTCTCGGCCAGCACCCCGTTCGCGCCCCCGTGCAGGAGGCCGAACGGCTGGCGGTTCCCGGCCACCGGCATCGTCGCGACCGCCCGCGCGGGATCCCACGCGGTGATCTCGATGCCCATCCGGACGGCGAGCTGCTCGTCGGGGTAGGCGACCTGGAGCTCCGGGACGGCTCGCTGTTCGGGAGTCGGTGCGTCTGCCACGGCGATCATGCTAGGGGCGCGGTCCGCGTGAGGCCGACGGAGACTGTCGGACCCCCCTGGCAGACTCGGGTCCGTGGTTGCGACGACGACGCCGGCGAAGAGCGCGAGCACGACCCAGGGCGCCCCCGGCGAGCAGGCGGGCGGCGCGCGCCTGCTGCTGCTCGACGGTCACTCCCTGGCCTACCGGGCCTTCTTCGCGCTGCCGACCGAGAACTTCACGACGACGTCGGGGCAGACCACCAACGCCGTCTACGGCTTCACGTCGATGCTGATCAACCTGCTGCGCGACGAGGCACCGACGCACGTGTGCGTGGCCTTCGACGTCTCGCGCCAGAGCTTCCGGTCCGAGACCTTCGCGGCCTACAAGGCCAACCGGAGCGCCACGCCGAACGAGTTCCACGGGCAGATCGACCTCATCAAGGACATCCTCGCCACGCTGAACATCCCGGTCGTCACGCGCGAGGGGTTCGAGGCGGACGACGTCATCGCCACGCTCACCACGCAGGCCGTCGCGCAGGGCATGCACGTCTCGATCTGCACCGGGGACCGCGACGCGTTCCAGCTCGTCTCCGACCAGGTCACCGTGCTCTACCCGCGCAAGGGCGTGTCGGACCTGGTGCGCTACACCCCCGAGGCCGTCCAGGAGCGCTACACCCTCACCCCGGAGCAGTACCCCGACTTCGCGGCGCTGCGGGGCGACCCGAGCGACAACCTCCCGAGCATCCCCGGGGTGGGGGAGAAGACCGCGCAGAAGTGGATCCGTGAGTTCGGGTCGCTCGACGCCCTGGTCGAGCGGGTCGACGAGGTCCGGGGCAAGGCGGGGGACGCGCTGCGTGAGCACCTGTCGTCGGTGGTGCTCAACCGCCAGCTGACCGAGCTGGTACGCGACGTCGAGCTCGACGTCCGGCCCGAGGAGCTCGAGGTCCGCTCCTGGGACCGCGACGCGGTGCACCGGCTGTTCGACGAGCTGGAGTTCCGCGTCCTGCGTGAGCGCCTGTTCTCCACGCTCACCGCCGCCGAGCCCGAGGCCGAGGAGGGCTTCGAACTGCACGGGGTGACCCTGGAGCCGGGTGCGGTCGGGGA
>NZ_JBVPVA010000504.1:0-1782 GCF_055612215.1 Actinomycetospora sp.
GAACTGGAGCAACTGAACAAGGGACGGAGCAGAGTTTTTACTCGTGCGCAAGAACCCATGAGTGCTGAACAGATCCTTCGTGAGCATGATCGTTGTTCACTAGTCGTCTGCAATACAGTGCAACGTGCCCAGGAGATGTACCTGCACCTTTCGGAAGCGATCGAGCAACAGCAGTTCAACATCGAATTACGCCTGTTGCATAGCCGCTTCACCGATGAGGATCGCAAGGAGCAGGGCAAACAACTGGGTGAGTTGTTGGGAAAAGAACAGTGGGAGAAGGGCATCTACCAGGGCGAGAAGGATGTGATTGTTGTTGCAACGCAGGTGGTTGAGGTGGGCCTGGACATCTCGGTACAGACGCTGCATAGCGAGAATGCTCCGGCCAACAGTCTGGTGCAACGAGCCGGGCGCTGCGCACGTTTTGAGCAGCAAGCAGGACGTGTGATCATCTATCCACTGCGTCCAGATGAGGAGGGAAAGCCTGCTTCAACATTGCCCTATAACGCCGATCTTTGCCAATCCACCTGGGTTGCCCTGGAGCAGTTTGATAAGCATGTGATCGGTTTTCGCGAGGAACAGGACCTTATCGACATCGTGCATACAGCCGGCGACCTGGCCCTGCTCGATCGTTATGAGATCCATCGTGATGAACTACAAACAGTGATCACCACAATGCTCCGCACAAATGATCGCGCCCATGCAAGTGAGCTTATCCGCGATGTCAATCAAGTCCAGCTCATCATCCACGATCAACCAGAAGAAGAGCTCAAGATTCGCCCCTGGCACTGGCAAAGCTTCGGCTTGCATCCATCCGCTTTGATGGGAAAACATTGGGCACAATTGCAGGAGCGCCAATATGAACATGATCTGGGTTGGATGTGTAAGCAGGCGCAACAAAACAAGGCAGAACAGCAGGACGACGAGGAAGATCAGCGCCTCCCGACTGTTTATAACTGGCCGCCACTGACGATACCCGAAGAGATTCCGGGTGCGCTACTCATTGCCATGCCACACCAACTGGTCACCTATGATAAAGACCTGGGCCTCGTGTTTCGGGATGGCCGCCTTGCGCTGCCCCAACGTTGGCAAAAGCGTTTAGACGAGCAGCCTTATCAGAGCAGTTTATTACCACAAACATCCAATAAAAGCGATGGTGATCCAACGCGGGAACAGAGCTACAAGCAACACATTGGTGGCCTGGCTGATGCCTATCATTATGCCATCCATCACGACCTTGCCTACACGATGCACCGTCTGGAACAACTGATGGGACTGGCACCCGGCACGATTGATACTGCGATCCAGCTCGCCATTGCAACCCACGACCTGGGCAAGCTCGACACTCAATGGCAGCGCTGGGCACGTGCATGGCAACGGCTTTTGTATGAAAAGGGGCAGTGGAGTGGATCATACCAGGAACGAGACCAGTCCTTCTTCTTTGCGAAGACCGATTATGATTATCGATCAAAGGAACAACATGAATGGCAGAAAGCACTCTCAATCAAACGCCCAAAGCATGCCTGTGAGAGTGTCGCGGCAGGCAGGAGGTTGATGATGCAGAGTCTTGGCATAACTGGCCCTCACAGTCCCAATATGCCGGTGCTTCGGGCGGTGTGTGGTGCCATTGCGCATCATCATACACCGCAGGCACACGAATATGGGGCAACAAAGATTGCACCGGGCGCAAAAGGAGCCATCAAAAAAGCGTTTGAGGTCGTGCGGCGTGACACCAGTTGGGACTACGATCTTGACCATATAGTCCTGCAATTTGTGAAAGGAGAC
>NZ_JBVPVA010000552.1:0-1058 GCF_055612215.1 Actinomycetospora sp.
GACGATCTCGTCGACGGCCCGGTGGACCTCGCCGCGGTACGCGCCGACGACGCCCTGCTCGACGCCATCGCGGGTGGGGCGTCCCTGGGTGGGCTCGGCAGTCACGAGGACGTCTTCGGTCGTCCCGGTCAGGACGACGACCATCTGGCCGCCATCCTCGCCGCGTGGAAGGCCGACATCGAGCTCGACCCGATGCCCGAGCTCGTGTCGCTCGACGAGGCCGCCGAGGCCGTCGAGGCCGGCCACGAGGCGCGGGAGCGGCGGGTCGGCCGGGCACGCCGCCGGATGCCGTTCGCGGTCGCCGCGGCCGCCATCGCCGTCGCCCTCGCGGGCTTCACGGTCGCCGTGCACTCCGCGCAGCCCGGCGACACGATGTTCGGGCTGACCAAGGTGCTCTTCTCCCAGCAGGCCGAGAGCGCCCAGAAGGCGAAGACGGCCCACGACACGATCGTCGCTGCGAACACCGCCATCCGTCAGGGCCAGCCGGCCACCGCGCAGTCGCTGCTGCAGAGCGCGGCCGGCCAGATCCAGGCCGTCCAGCCCGCGGACCAGCCGCCCCTGCAACAGCAGCGGGACGAGGCGCTGAAGTCGCTGGCGGCGGCGCCGCCGGCGGAGACGGCCAGCCCGACGGCCGCGCCGAGCGCGAGCAGCGGTACTCCCGAGGGCACGACGACGCGCGACCAGGACCGGCACAGGCGGTCGGGTCAGAAGCCGCCGCCGCCCGTCCAGCAGACGCCGTCGCCGGCCGCTCCCGATTCGGCGACCACACCCGGTCCCGAGGACGGCAAGTCCGCGTCGAACCCGGGCGGGACCACCGGCGGCGGTGCGCCGGTCACGTCCACCCCGGCCCCGGCGCCGGCGCCGGGCGGCTGAGCACACACGAACGACGACGGGCCCGGTTCCCCCTCGGGGGAGCGGGGCCCGTCGTCGTTCGTGGGGCGGGATGACCGAGCTGCTACTGCTCCGCGAGCGTCGCGTCCGCGAACCCGCGGCAGTACTCCCACGTCACGTAGGACGCCGGGTCCGGGTCGAACGGGGGCTCGTGGGGGCGCATGTGG
>NZ_JBVPVA010000681.1:0-3778 GCF_055612215.1 Actinomycetospora sp.
TGCGACCCCGAGCGGCGCCGCGTAAAGTCGATCGCGCTTGCGCCTAGGGTTCCGTCCGCCGCCCGTCTCCCATCCCACAACCAGGGTGGCCGGGGTCTGGACCGAGCGGCGCCACGGCCGGTCGCCGGCCGACACCTGACGGGATAGAAACCCCGAGGGCTCCTGTTCGACGTGCCGTCCCACGGACGGCACCGACGCCGAGGAGCCATTCGGTGGCCACCGCACTCGTCCTCTCCCCCGCCTCGTCCGGCGTGCCCGCCGGCGTCGTCGCGATCACGCTGGTCGCGGCGGTGCTGCACGCCGTCTGGAACGCGATCGCCCACGGCGTCCCCGACCGTCTCGTCGGCTTCGCCCTGATCGGCGCCGCCTACACCGTGGTCTGCGGGGCCACGGCCCTCGTCGTGGGCCTGCCGCCGAGCGCGGCGTGGCCGTTCATCGTGGGCTCGGCCGCGATCCACGTCGTCTACACGCTGCTGCTCTGGGCGAGCTACCAGCTCGGCGAGTTCAGCCAGGTCTATCCCGTCGCCCGGGGGACCGCGCCGTGGGTGGTCGCGGTGATCGAGGTCCTGCTCGGCCACCACCTGCCGGTTCTGCAGCTCGCCGGGATCGTCGTGATCTCCCTGGGGCTGCTGACCCTGGCCCTCGACGGCGGGCGCCCCTCGCGCGCCACGTTGCCGGCGCTGGGCGCCGCGGTCGCGACCGGCATCGCCATCGCGGGCTACACGGTCGTCGACGCGTCGGCGGTCGCCCGCACGCCGGTCCTCGTCTACGCGACCTGGATGTTCCTGCTCCAGGGCCCGGTCATGCCGGCGGTCGCGCTCGTGCGGCGGGGAGGACGGCTGCGGACGACGACGTGGCCGGTGCTGGCGGTCGGGTTCGGCGGCGGGGTGGTGTCGCTGGCGGCCTACGGGCTGGTGCTGGTCGCCCAGACCAGCGGGGCGACCGCCGCCGTCGCCGCCCTGCGCGAGACGAGCATCGTCATCGGCGCCGTGATCGGGGCGGTGTTCCTCGGGGAGCGGTTCGGGATGGGACGGGTGATCGCCGCGGTCGTCGTCGCGGCCGGGATCGTGCTGGTCGATCTCTGACCCACGCGCCCACGGTGGTGCCGGCGAACCGGGTCCGCGGGACCCCGTTTCTCGGGGGTGCTCGGCAGATCGTCGTCGCGGTGAGCATGCTTGATCGACTTCTGGGCGGCAGAGTGCTCGCTGAGCGATCACTTCGCCGCCGAACTCATGATCTTGACGCGTGGACCTGCCGCGGGACGCCGGACAGGTCCGGGCGCACGAGCCGGCGAGCCGCTGGAAGAGTCAGGGCGGTGGAGGAACTCGCGCTGGAGGGGTGGACGGACTTCGCGGTCGTCGTCGGCGGGGCCAGTGCGGCGCTGACCGGCCTGTTGTTCGTCGCGATCTCGATCAACGTCAGGGCGATCGGCCGCTCGATCAGCCTGCGCTCCCGTGGCGCGCAGACCCTCGTGCTGTTCGCGGTCTCCCTCGTCGTGTCGATCCTGCTGGCCGTCCCGGCCCAGCCGACGGTGGTGCTCGGCGGGGAGCTCGTGGCCCTCGCCGTGGTCGCCGGCGGCGGGCTGTTCACCCTCGACCGGCGGGCCAAGCGCGAGCAGGACGTCCCGCGACTGGCCCGGACCCTGGACGTCGTGAGCCCGAACCTCGTCACCCTGCTGCTGACCGCCGCGGCCGGGGTCGTCGTGGTCACCGGCCACCTGTGGGGGCTCTACCTGCTCGTGGCGTCGACCGTCATCGGCATCGTCGGCGGGATCGCGAACGCCTGGCTCTTCCTCACGACGCTCGACGAGTGATCACGCGGCGAGGCGGGCGGCCGGCGGGAGCGCCGCCGGGTCGGCCGCGGGCCACTCGCCCGGGGACCCGCCGAGGGCCGCGAGCTCGGTGACCTGCTCGACGCACCAGGGGGAGAGCCCCGCCCAGGTGCCCTCGCGGACGGCGACGACCAGGTCCTGCCAGGCCACGGGCCGGACGTCGTCGACCTCCGCCGGGTCGGGCACCGGTTCGTCGGTGACACGGGCGGTGAACACCGGGCACATCTCGCGCTCGACGACGCCGTCCTGCTCGGCCCGGTAGCGGAAGCGCGGCAGCACCAGCCGCGGCGGCCCGACGTCGACCCCCAGCTCCTGGCGCCCGCGGCGCCGCACGGCCTCGTCGAGGGCCTCGCCCGGCGCGGGGTGGCCGCAGAAGCTGTTGGTCCACACCCCGGGGAAGGTCCGCTTCGTGGCGGCACGGCGGGTCATGACCAGCCGGTCGTCGCCGTCGACGAGGTAGCACGAGAACGCCAGGTGCAGCGGCGTGGCCGCGTGGTGCACCTCGTCCTTGGCCGCCGTCCCGACCGCCGCGCCGTCGGGGTCGAGGAGCACGACCAGCTCCGGATCGTCGTGGATCACCACCCGGCCAGTATGGGCGGGGAGGCCGGACGTCGCTCGCCGTCCCGCTACAGGCAGGGGCCGGCGGAGGTGGTGAGCGTCGGGCTCCACGCCCCGGTCCAGGCGCCCGCCGCGGCGCGCACGCGCAGGTAGACGGTCGTCTTCGGGATCGCGCGCACGGTCACGGTGGCCGAGGTCGTCGACGTCGTCCCCGACGCGACCGGGGCCGCGAAGTCCGCGGTCGTCGACGCCTGGAACTGGTAGGACGTCGCGCTCGGCACGGCGGTCCAGCTCAGCGTCGTCGCGACCGCCCCGAGACCGGTGACCACCCCCGTCGTCGTGCTCGTCGCCGGGGCGGCCGTCGTGGTGGTCGTGGGCGCCGGCGTCGTCGTGGTGGTGGTCGCCCGGGTCGTCGCCGGCGTGGTGGTCGTCGCCGGCGGGGCGGCAGTGGTGGCCGGCGGGGCCGAGGTCGACGCGAGCGGCGCCGCGGTGGGCGTGGTCGTCGTCGCCTGCGGCAGCGCGGCGGCGCGGGGCAGCGCCTCGACCCCGTGCGCGTCGGCGAACTTCGGCGGCCCGAGCAGGCCCCCGCAGACCCACGGGGTGGCCGAGGCGGTGGTGGTGCCCAGGGCGGCGGCGCGGGCGGTCGCGGTGCCGGGCCCGGTGCTCGACCACGCGGCGACCGCGATCCCGCCCCCGGCGAGCAGGCCGAGCACGGCGGCGAGCGCGAGCAGCGCGACGCGGCGGCTCACGGCGTGCTCGCCACGGTGACGGTGACGGGCACGGTGAACGTCGCGCCCTGGCAGCCGGTCTCGGACGCCGTCGACATGGCGACCGCGCCCGCGAGGGTGAGCGTGGTCCCGGCACCGGCGGCGAGGGTGACGCCGGGCTGCTGCGCGGTGAAGGTGACGCCGGTCGTCGCGCAGGCCCCCACGCCTCCGGTCGCGGTGGCGGCGCCGTTCGGGGCGATGGCCAGCACGCGCACCTTGTAGGGGTTCGGGTTGGTCAGGGTGACGACCGCGGTCCCGCTCGCCCCGGGGACGAGCAGCCCGGAGGTGACGGCGCTGCCGGCCACGGTGCTCGTCGTCGGCGCGAGCGCGTTCCCCGCGGTCACGCCGGAGCGGCCGTTGCCCGAGCTCAGCCAGGCGGCGACCGCGATCCCCGCCGCGCCGAGGGCCGCCGCGAGGGCGGCGAGCGCGATCAGGAGGGTCGCGCGCGAGACGCGGCCGACGGCCGGCACGTGCGCGGTCGCACCGGCCCGGCGGGGGCGGCGGCGGGTCGGCCACCAACGGGGCCGGCCCGCGACGGCGGCCGGCGCCGGGCGGTCCTCGCCCGGCGCCCGGTACCCCGGCGGCGCCCAGCGCGGCGGCTCCGGCTGGATCGGCCGCGCCG
>NZ_JBVPVA010000723.1:0-3775 GCF_055612215.1 Actinomycetospora sp.
CGCCGGGAGCACCTCCACGAGGTGCAGCTCGGCGTCCCGACGGGCCGCTTCCGTGGCTGCCCACGTCACCGCGGCCAGGGCGCTGGAGGTCCCGTCGACCCCGACGACCACCCGACCCGCGCGCCGGGAGGCGGGCCCTCCGCCGATGTCCGCATCCGTCATCGTGTCCCACCTCCACCGCGTCGCGTTCCGTCGAGGATGGCCCCGGAGAGGGGCGCGAGCCAGGATTCGACGAAGATTTTCGACGCAGTTCCGAGAACCGCATGATCCGGCCATGCCGGGTCGAGCCCACCGGGCAGTTCGGAATTCTCCTGTTCGCGACGGAATGCGTCCTCTGCGCTCCCGGGCGGGGGGACGACCTGTCGTGCGTCCCAGACCGGTGTCTCGATGTCGTCGCAGAGCCGGACGGCGGCCGGCCGCCCTCCGACGTCGCGCTCGCACACCACGAGCTGGACACCGTGTCCGGTGTTCGGTCAGTCGGTGTCGCCGGCCTCCGGGTCGGCACGCGCGGGACGGGCATCGAGAACGGACGACGCGAGTTCGGAGGCCGCGGCCGCGGAGGTCGGCACGCCGGGTCCAGGTGCCTCGAGGGCGTCGGCGGTCTCGCGCAGCCAGGCGATCAGCGGCGCCGCGACCGTCGGCGCCAGGGCGAGGATCCATCCGGCGCTGCGCGCTCGTGCGTCCGCGATGTGCTCGGTCCGGCCGGACTCGTCCGCGGCGACGATCTCGGGTCTGGTGGCGAGCAGCCCGCGGGCCGACCATCGGCCGGGCGGCAACAGCGACCGCAGTCGCTCGAGTTCGTCGGCGGCACGGCGCAGCACGACGGCCCTCGCCGCCGGGGCGCCCTCGTCCCCGTCCATCCCGTCGTCACGCGAGGACCGGTCCGCCCTGTCCGGCACGAGGCGATGGTAGCGACGGGCGATCCCCCGACGGGCGGTCACGGGGAGGGGTCGGCGTCCCGCGCGGTCGTCGTGGCCCGGTGGATCGTCCCCGCGCCGTTCGCCAGCGCCCGCCGCCACGGCGCGACGCCCTCGATCTCGGTCTCCAACGAGAAGCTCAGGAAGGTCCTGATCACCACGATCAGGCCGAGCACGAGGACGTTGTCGACGGTCGGCGAGACCGCCACGGTCCGCACCAGGTCGGCGGCGACGAGGACCTCCAGGCCGAGGAGCAGGGTCCCGCCGAAGGCCTGACGCGCCACGAGATAGACGTTCGCCCCCGACCGGGACCGGCGCGCCGTCATCGCCGCGAGCACGACGGACCAGATCGCGCCGAGCACGAGGATCGCGGCTCCGAGGGCCTCGAAGCCCTGCGCCACGTGGTCCATCAGCCCGGTGAACGTCCAGGGTCCGGCGTCCGGCACCGTGGTGATCACCCCCCGGGCTCCTCGGCCGCCGAGCGGGCACGGCGGTCGAACTCGGGTCGCTCGGCGCCGCGGCCGCTCCGGGGCTCCGATGCCCGGGAGACGCGGACGATGTGTCGGATCAGCCCGGCGAGCACGAGCAGCGTGATGGCGACGGCGGCCCAGGTCGCCGCCCGCCCCGCGGCGGTGATGCCGGAGAGGCCGGTGACCTGCCCGACGGTGACGCTGCACGCGGCGTACATGCCGAACGGGAAGACCGTCGCCCAGCGACGCACGTCGTAGGCGAACCGGGGCCGGATGACCTCGGCGATGACCAGGGGGACGATCCAGGCCACGGCCAGGCCCCAGAGCACGGCTGTGCTGACGGTCAGGGTCTGGTGCAGCGCGGTGAACATCCTCAGGGCTCCGGCGCCCTGGGTGATCTTGCCGGCGCAGAGCGCGGCAATGGCCAGCGCGCCACCGGCGATCCAGTGGTCGCCGTGCCCGGTGAGCAACTGGCGCAGGTCGAACCGGGCGGCGGTGACGACGTAGAGGGCCAGCCCGACGAGCAGGAGCGGAGCGGCAGCCCAGAGGAGCCACCCCGCCTGGAAGGCGACGGCGAGGGTCGCGCTGAGCAGGGCCGTGCTGTCGGTGGCCACGCCGACGACGAAGTAGATGCCGGTGGTGGGCGTCCGCCAGTGCCGGAGGACCGGGGGCAGGAGGAGGACCCAGCCGACCGCCGCGATCGCGAGCAGGACCGCGGCGACGACGGGGAGGTCGCTGATCGCGAGCCGGGTCCCGAGCACTGCGGTGGCCGCCACACTCGCGATCACCACGGGTGCTCTCGTCTCGCGCCGGAAGCGACCGGGCTCGTAGACCAGCGGCGCGGCCAGCACGACGACCAGGAGCAGCCAGACGGCCGCGGCGATGATCAGCGTGGCCGCCGAGAGCACCGGGGCTCCGACGATCCCCAGGTCGATCGAGAGGACCCCGAAGGACATGACGATGGTCCACGACGGCGGGGGGATCAGAGCGGAGATCGCCGGCACGCGGCCACCTCACCCGCCGTGAGCGACGCCTGTGGCGTCGCCCGGGTGCGCGACCAGCGCCGTCGAGGGGACAGTCATGCCCGCACCAGTAAGCCGCCGAGGCCGGGAACCCAAGGAACCGGCCCCTCTTTCCACTTCAACGTATAGCGCGCGGCGGGGCTTGCGGCAAGCCCCGGAGCGTGCTCCATCATCACCGTCCGCATTCCTCGTGGACGGAGAAACGCACTGGTGAACGGCACATTCGTGCTCGATCTCGCGGAGATCGATCGGGACCGGTTCGCCGAGGTCGGCGGCAAGGCGGTGAACCTGGGGGAGCTCTCGCGGATCAGCGGCATCGACGTGCCGCAGGGCTTCTGCGTGACGACGCACGCGTTCCGCCGGGTCGTGGGCGGGGCTCCGGCGGTCCGGGCCGGCCTCGATCGCCTGGCCCGTCTGACCCCCGACGACCGGGCCGGGATCGCGGCGGCCAGCGCGGAGGTCCGCGAGGCCGTCGCCGGTCTCCGCGCTCCCGACGACGTCGCGTCATCGATCACGCGGGCACTCGCGCCCGGCGACACCGCGTACGCCGTGCGGTCCAGCGCGACGTCCGAGGATCTGGCGACGGCCTCGTTCGCGGGCCAGCACGACAGCTTCCTCGACGTCCTGGGCCCGGCGGCGGTCCTCGAGCACGTCGTGCGGTGCTGGTCCTCGCTGTTCACCGAGCGGGCCGTGACCTACCGCCTGCGCCACGGCGTGGACCACCGGGCGGTCGGCATGGCCGTGGTCGTGCAGGAGATGGTGACCCCCGACGCGTCAGGGGTGCTGTTCACGGCCGACCCGGTGACGTCGAACCGGCGGCTCAGCCGCGTGGAGGCGGTCCTCGGCCTCGGCGAGGCCCTCGTCTCCGGGACGGCGGACGCGGACGGCTACACCGTGCGCCACGGCGAGGTCGTCGGGTCGGCGATCGTCCCCAAGGCCGCGGCCCTGCGACCAGCCCCCGGGGGCGGGACGCGCGCGCAGCCCGTCGAGCCCGGGTCGCAGCGGCGACCGGCGCTGACCGACGACCAGGCCGTGCACCTCGCCGCGCTGGGCCGGCGGATCGAGGCGCACTTCGGTCGCCCGCAGGACATCGAGTGGTGCCTGGTCGACGACGGGTTCCGGATCGTGCAGAGCCGACCGATCACCACGCTGTTCCCGGTGCCCCCGGTCGACGACGGTGCCCGCCACGTCTGGGTCTCCGTCGGTCACCAGCAGATGATGACCGACGCGATGACGCCCCTGGGGCTGTCCGTCTGGCAGATGACCACGCCCCGGCCCATGGCCGAGGCCGGCGGCCGGTTGTTCGTCGACGTCACCCGGCTCCTGGCCTCGGCCGCCGGACGGGACGCGTTCCTGGACGTCATGG
>NZ_JBVPVA010000784.1:0-1287 GCF_055612215.1 Actinomycetospora sp.
GGAGGCGTGTCGGTAGCGGGGCCGCCCGCACCGGTCCGTCAGGGCCCGGCTTGAAGACGTGAAGAAAGTCGACTCGGGCTTAGCGGCTCAATGCGGCGGTGGCTGACGAAGTGCGACGAATAGCAAGGTGACGAGCGCGACGTCGATCATGCGACCCATCTGCCGCCACCGCCCTCTGCGGCTGTCGATCTTGACGTGGCACACCCGGTTCTGCGGCCCTTGCTTGTGAGGGGCGGGCGGATCAAGCTGTCGGGCCCTGAGGAGGACAGCGCCGCCGGAGGCGACGACACCCGGGGTGTCGCGTCGCACTGCCGCGAGGTTCCCATCGCCGAGGTGGCCTGAGAACCGTCGCCCGCGACATCCTTGGCTTCCACCGACGGAAGGGAGCTCCCGATGATCACGGGCACGCACGCGATCGTGTTCAGCACCAATGCTCAGGCCGACCGCGAGGTGCTCGCCGAGCTGCTGCGCGGACACCACCGAGTCGACGCCGGCGACGGATGGGTCATCATTGCTCTGCCCCCGGCCGAGGTGGCGGTACATCCCACCGACGGGCCGCCCCAGCACGAGCTCTACCTCATGTGCGACGACATCGAGACCACGGTCGCTGACCTCACGGCCCGCGGCGTCGACATTGACGACGGCGTCAGTGACCAGGGATGGGGCCTACTCACCACGATCACACTGCCCAGTGGCGCTCGGCTCGGCCTGTACCAGCCACGACATCCGGTCGCCGCGCGATAGCACTCCAGACCGGCGTGCGCGACTCAGCCGCTCGCTCGAGCATCGTTCAGCAGATGGTGGGGATCGATCAATCCGGCGCGCCCAGGCTGTGGCCTCGTCGTACGGTATGGCGCTCCTCCGACACCCACGCAGGATGCCGACCAGCCGATACGCGAGCTGAAGCAACGCCGCGAAGTGCCCGAGCCCCCGCCCGTGTAGCTCGTCGTAGTAGCGGCGGGCCCCGGGCGAGACGACCAGCGCGCTTTGGGGTGGCCAGCGCTTCCGGCATGGCCGGCCGGAGCCTGCGTGGTCACCACGACCCCACTGTCAGCCGCCGTGGCGGCCGCGGGTCGGTGCTACTCGGCGACCGCGTGCGCACGCAGGTCGGCGAGGTCCACCCACTCCAGCGAGCGCGCGTGGGACGCCTCGAGGACGACCGGCGGCGCGACCCCGCCGTCGAGGGCCTCCTTCCACCGGCTCGCGCACAGGCACCAGCGGTCCCCGGGCGAGAGCCCCGGGAAGTTCTCGTCCGGCCGCGTCAGGTCGTTGCCGCGGGTCGCCGAG
>NZ_JBVPVA010000934.1:0-9452 GCF_055612215.1 Actinomycetospora sp.
GAGAGCTCCTCCAGCGCGCCGCGGCTGCCGTAGCCGGCGTTGTTCACGACGACGTCGATGCGCCCGAACTCCGCCACCGCGACGTCGACGGCCGCGCGCACCGCGACCGGATCGGTGACGTCGAGCGCGACCGCCCGGACCCGGTCGGGCGCCGACGCCACGAGGTCCGCGAGGCCGTCGGTGCGGCGCGCGGTCGCGACGACCCGGTCCCCCGCCTCCAGCGCCGCCCGTGTGATCTCCCGCCCGAACCCGCTGCTCGTGCCGGTGATGAACCAGACCCGGTCCATGGTGTCTCCATCCGTCTTGGTACCCAAGACACATTACCTTGGATGCCAAGGTACCGTCGAGCCGTGAGCTCCCCGGACGCCCCGCGCCCCGACTCCGTCGCCGCCGAGCTCGCGAGCTGGATGACCCACCTGCCGGGCGCCCGCCCCGAGGTGGAGGGTGCGCGGCAGCGCATCCGCCGCCTCGCGCGGCTGTTCGACGAGGTCCTCGCCGACGCCGCCGCGGACCACGACCTCACGGTCGGCGACTGGGAGGCCCTCTCGGTGCTCGCCCGCCGCGAGCCGCCCCACGAGGGACTGCCGGGCGACATCGCCCGCACCCTCGGGCTCACGTCGGGGACGATGAGCCTGCGCATCGACCGGCTCTCGCGCGCCGGGCTCGTCGAACCCGGCCCCCGCGGCGACGGCGACGGCCGCAGCCGGCCGATCCGTCTCACCGCGGCGGGCCGGCAGCGCTGGCGGGCCGCGACCGACGAACGCATCCGCGTGGAGGACGGCCTCGTCGCCGGGGCCCTGGACGCCGCGCAGCTCGACGCCCTCAACGCCCTGCTCGCCCCGCTGCTCGTCCGCTTCGAGGACGAGCTCGGGCACGCGCCGGCCCGGGGCCCGGTGCGGCGGCGCTGAGCCAGGGCTCAGGGGCGGAGCGGGTCGGGCTGCTGGCGCAGCAGGGCCACCGCCTCGAGCTGCGAGGTGACCTCGAGCTTGGTGAGGATCGAGCGGATCTGGGTGCGGACGGTCGGCATGCTCACGACGAGCCGCTCGGCGATCGGCGCCGCGCGGAGCCCCTCGGCCAGCAGCTCGAGGACCTCCCGCTCACGGCGGCTGAGCCGCGCCAGCCGCCGGGAGAGCTCACGTTCGCGGGCGAGGAAGCGACGGTGGCGGTCGACCCACCCGCGGTGCTCGACCTCGCTCATGACCGGCTCGCCCCGGGCCGCCGTGATGATCGTGCGCAGCAGCACCTCGAACGAGCTCGACTTGGGCACCGAGCCGATCGCGCCCTCGGCGATCGCTGCGGCCGTCCCCGGCTCGTCGACGCTGCCGCTGACCACGAGCACCGACCAGTTCCGCGCCCGGAGCCGCCCGACGAAGTCCGCCCCGTGACGGTAGGTCCCGCCGGCGTCGCGGCCGAGGTCGAGATCGAGCACGACGAGCCCGGTCGCGCCGGGTGGCCCGTCCAGCAACCTGCCCAGGTCACCGACCGGCACCGTGGCCGCCTCCAGCCCCTGCCCGCGCAGGGCCATCGTCAGCGCCGTGCTGAACAGTTCGTGGTCGTCGATCACGACGACCGGGAAGTGGCTGCCTCGGCACGGCCGCCCGCCGGCACCCGTCACGGGGTCACGGGGCTCGTGTCGCGCCCGCGCTGCGGACGCGGGCGCTGCGGACCGGCCCACTCTCCCGCCGGGAGGCCGAGCACCACGACGCAGCCGGGCGAGCGCGCATCGGCGGGGAGTATCTCGATGGTGGCGCCCTCGGCGGCGAGCAGCGTGCGGCACACGTGCAGGCCGAGGCCCAGCCCGCCCGCGCCCTCGTCGCGGGTCCCCGGCTCGAGCACGGCCCGTTCCCGTCCCGGCTGGACGCCCGGCCCGAAGTCGCGGACGCGGATCTCGACGCGATCCCCCCGCCGCGCCGCGGCGATCCGCACCGGACTGCCCGGCGCGTGCCGCTCGGCGTTGGCCAGCAGGTTCGTCACGACCTGCGCGAGCGTGCTCGCCGACCCGCGAGCGCCCAGGCACGGCTCCACGTCGGCCCGCACGTCCATCCCGACGCTGCGGCGCAGCATCACCAGCCCGTCGAGGGCGGGGGCCACCGCGTAGGTGTCGCCGACGACGGCCCCGTCCGCGCCGCCGGGCTCGGCGAGCATGCCGTCGAGCCGGCGCAGTTCGCCCGCGACGACCCGGCACAGCGCCCCGGTGTCCGCCCCTCCGCCTAGGACCGCGGTCGCCCCGGCCAGGCCCGCGAGCCCGTTGCGGAGGTCGTGGTCGCGCTCCGCGGCCCGGGCCAGCCGCAGCTCCGCGCGCCGCAGTTCCTTCGTACGGAGGGCCTGCTCCACGCTCAGCCGCAGCAGCGCCCGCCCCACGATGCGGACGCCACCGCCGAGCACGACGACGACGGCCAGCAGCCGGAACGCGGACAACGACACGGTCCCGGCTCCCGACGTGGGCCCGAGGAACCACACCGCCTGCGCGGCACCCACCATCGCGAACCCTGCACCGACGACCGCGAGGCCCGGCACACGGGTGAAGCTCGCCCGGGCGACCACGACCAGCCCGCCGACGACCCAGGCCAGCGCGCACGCCAGCCACCACGTCGGCGACCCCGCCACCGCCGCCGCGGACGCCGGAGCGGCCGCCACCCAGAGCACCGCTGCGGCCACCAGGAGGGGCACGCCTCCCAGCAGGCTCCAGAGCAGGCGGTCGGTCGAGCGCGGCGGAGGCGGCGCCAGGACGAGCAGACACAGCACGATCGCCACGGCGTGCACGACGACGCTCCCCGCCGCCGAGATCAGCTGGTGGTCCCCGTGGAGACCACGGACCGTCGAGATCGGGATCGCCAGCAGGCTGTACCAGCCGATGGTCACCCCGGCCCACATGGTGCGCGGGGAGCCCGTCAGCCGGGCAGCGAAGACCATCATCAGCGCCGCGGCGCTGCCCGCCGAGACGGCCAGGCCGGCCATCAGGAGCCCGGCCGCGGACGTGGGATCCGCGTCGGCCCCGCCGGCCAACGCCAGGGCCAGACCCGTGACCACGGCCCCCACGACGCCGAGCACCGCCAGGAGGCTCAGGACGACCCGTCCGTTGGCCCGCGTCCACCGCGCCGCCGTGCGGCCCCGGTCGATCCGTGCCGCCCGCGCGACCACCACATCGATCAAGGACCGGTCAGCGCGCCCTCGGTCGATCGTCCGTGTCATGTGAAACACCCCCCTGGGCCCACGGCCGGTCGTTCCCCCCGACTCCTCCGAGCGGGGTCCAGGGCCGGCGAGAATAGCTCGAACGTAGCAGCGGACGGTGAGATCCACCCCATTCGCGGGACACGATCGGGTTTCTGATCGGCCGATGGAATTACGGTGCGTGAATCGGTTGGCGTGAGGCGTGATCGAATTCAGAGCGGGCCCTCGAACGGGTCGTCGCGCGACGTTGCGCCCGCCCCTCTCGGGCGTACCAGGCGGTCATCACGGCGACGACCGTCGCGAGCTCGACCAGGTCACCGCCGGAGAACATCACCTGCGCCCCGAGCTGTACCTGCGCCGGCGTCCCGGCCGCGGCGGGCAGATCGTGGGCGTACATCGATTTGGCGAGGATTCCGTGCGCGGCGCCCGCGAGCAGCAGCATGGTCAACGCGCCCGGCAGTGCCGGACGGTGCGGCAACGGATCCCGGCCGGCGACGACCGTGCTGAACAACCAGCCTGCCGAGAACATGTGGACGTGAACGATGGCGTACAGCCATTCGCTCTCGTGCGCGAGTCCGAACAGCGGTGTCAGATAGAAGACGTACATTCCACCGACGTCGAGCAACAGCACCAACGGCGCCCACGTGAGCACTCGGGCGGCGCGGCTCCGCACCACCGCGAGCACCCGCCGCCGGACGGGTACCGGGGCGGTCCGCAGCACGAGCGTGACCGGCGCGGCCAGGGCCAGCAGCAGCGGCGCCAGCATCGCCAGGAGCAGGTGGCCCACGACGTGCACCACGAACACGTCCGCGTGGGTGCTCAGCGGGGGCAGCAGCGCAGCCGCGAGGGCGACGAGCCCGCCCGTCGCGGCGAGCGAGCGAGCCACCGGCCACCGGTCGCCCCGCCGGACCAGCCGCCGCACGCCGAGCAGGTAGGCGACCGCGAGGGCCACGAGCGGCACGGCCGGCCACCACGACCAGGGCGACGCCCCGGCGGGCGCCATCCCGGGCATCCCCGTCACGAGCTCGCCCGGCGCTCCGCGGTCGAGCGGGCCGGGCCGAACAGCAGCCCGAGTCCGATCAGGACGCCGAGCGCCCCGCTGAGGTCCCAGGCCAGGTCGTAGGGCAGGAGGTCGACGCCGTAGCGGATCTGGTGCAGCCCCAGGACCTTGTGCTGGAAGAGCCCGTCGTAGACCTGGAACGCGCCCCAGCCGATCAGGCCGCCGGCCCACACCCGGCGCGGCACCGTGGCCCGGCGCCGCTGGAGGTCGGCGAACCAGAAGAGCCCGACCACGATCGCCAGCCACCCCCCGGCGTGGAAGACGCCGTCGGAGACGAGCCCGACGTCGGAGGTGGAGCCGTCGTAGAAGTGGTGCCAGTGCAGCAGCTGGTGGAAGACGGTCTCGTCGAGGAACGCGGCCACGCCGACCCCGAGGAGCACGCCCGCGCCGATCGACCGCCCCGGCATCGCCGGGCGGGTCGCCGGCTCGGCGCCGACCTCGGTGGTGGACATGGCGGATGCTTCCCGCGGGTCGCGACGACCGAAACGCGGGCCCTAGACGACCCCCAGACGCTCGACGGCCTCCGCGACCCGACGGAACGCGGCCGCGTTGGCCCCGTGCTCGTAGTCCGCGGGGTCGTCGAAGTAGCGCTCACCGGCGTCACGCGCCCGGTCGTGGACCTCGGCCATGATCGTGCCCAGCCGGTCGTCCACCTCCTCGGCGCTCCACTGCTCCCGGCCGGCGGCCTGCTGCATCTCGAGCGCGGAGACCGCGACCCCGCCGGCGTTGGCGGCCTTGCCCGGGCCGAACCCGACCTTGCCCTCGCGCAGGATCGTCCGCGCGGCGGGCGTCACCGGCCCGTTCGCGCCCTCGACCACGGCCCAGCACCCGTTCTCCACCAAGCGGCGGGCCTCCTCCGGGCCGATCTCGTTTTGCGTCGCGCAGGGCAGGGCGACGTCGCACTCCTGGGTGAAGACCGAGCCCGACGACGTCGAGGCGTCCGCGCGTCCCTCGGCGTAGTCCGCGACCGAGCCCCCGCCGTCCTTGGTCTCGCGCAGCGCCTCCACGTCCACGCCGCCCGGCTCCGCGACCGAGCCCCGGGAGTCCGAGCACCCCACGACCGTCGCCCCGGCCGCGACCAGCTTGTCCATGGCGTGCAGCGCGACGTTCCCGCTGCCGGACACCACGACGCGGGCCCCGTCGAGGTCGCGCCCCTGCTCGGCCAGCATCCGCGCCAGGAAGTAGACGACGCCGTAGCCGGTCGCCTCGGGTCGCAGGGCCGAGCCCCCGAGCGCGGCGGGCTTGCCGGTCAGCGCGCCAGGGTCGTCGTGGCCGACCAGGCGCCGGTACTGGCCGAGCATCCAGCCCACCTCGCGGGGACCCACGCCCATGTCCCCGGCGGGGACGTCGGTCCAGGAGCCGACGTGGGCGGCCAGCTCGGTGGCGTACGACTGGCAGAAGCGCATCACCTCGCCCGGCGAGGCGTCCTTCGCCGCGAAGTCCGCGCCGCCCTTGCCCCCGCCGAGGTCCTGACCGGTCAGCGCGTTCTTGAAGACCTGCTCGAAGCCCAGGAACTTCACGACGTCGAGGGTCAGCCCGGGGACGAACCGCAGACCCCCCTTGTACGGGCCGAGCGCCGAGCTGAACTGCACCCGGAACCCGCGGTTCACCCGGGCCCGTCCCGCGTCGTCGACCCACGGCACGCGGAAGACGACCTGGCGCTCCGGCTCGCACAGCCGGCCCAGGACCTCGGCGAGCTCGGGGTGCTCGGCCAGCACGGGCCCGATGCTGCCGAGCACCTCGCGCACCGCGCCGCGGAACTGGGGCTGGTCGGGATCGCGGCGCAGGACGTCGCGCCACACCTCCCGGAGGGTCGCGGCCACCTCGTCGGTGGGCCGTCGATGCCCCTCGTCGCGCGCGGGTGCCATCGGTCCTCCCGAAACGTCGTCGTTCCGTGCGAGTACGAGCCGGCTGGTACCCACGGGCACCCACCGACACGCCCGGATCGACGGGGCGCTCCCTCTAGGGTCGCCGTCATGGCTGCCCCGGCGATGCCCCCGCCCGACGACCTGCGGCGCGCCGTCGACGCGGTCCTCCCCGACGCCCGACGGGACCTCGAGGCCCTGGTCCGCATCCCGAGCATCTGGGCCGACCCGGCGCACGCCGAGGACACCCGCCGCAGCGCCGACGCCGTCGCGACCCTGGCGCGCGAGGCCGGCGCGGCCGACGTGTCGATCCTCGCCGCGGCGGGCGGCGCGCCCGCCGTCGTCGCCCACTGGCCGGCGCAGAGCGACGATCCCGCCCGCCCGGCGCCCACCGTCATGCTCTACGCCCACCACGACGTGCAGCCGACCGGCGGCGACGACCTCTGGACCACCCCACCGTTCGAGCCCCACGAGCGCGACGGGCGCCTGCACGGTCGCGGCGCCGCCGACGACAAGGCCGGCGTCATGACCCACCTCGCGACGCTGCGCGCGTTCGGCGGCCGGCCGCCCGTCGGGGTGACGCTGTTCGTCGAGGGCGAGGAGGAGTCCGGGTCCCCGACGCTGCCCGCGTTGCTGGCCGAGCACCGCGACGCCCTGGCCGCCGACGTCATCGTCATCGCCGACGCCGCCAACCCCGCCGTCGACGTCCCCGCCCTGACCACGAGCCTGCGGGGACTGACGAACGTCGTCGTCGAGGTCTCGATGCTCGAGCGCGCGGTGCACTCCGGGATGCTCGGCGGCCCGGCCGGGGACGCGCTGACCGCGCTGTGCCGGCTGCTGGCGACGCTGCACGACGACAAGGGCGAGGTCGCCGTCGCGGGGCTCGTCGCGGGGTCGGCCTCGAACTCCGACACGGCGCCCGACGTCGAGGAGGAGACGTTCCGCGGCGACGCCGGCCTGCTCGACGACGTCGAGCTCATCGGGACCGGCACGATCACCGAGCGGCTGACCCGGAAGCCGGCGATCGCCGTGCTGGGGATCGACGCTCCCGCCGTCGACGGCTCGGCGAACGTCCTGCTCCCCCGCGCCCGCGCGATGATCAGCGTCCGGCTCGCGCCCGGCGACGTCACCGCCGACGCCTTCGCCGCGCTGCGCGAGCACCTGACGCACCACGTGC
Source organism: Actinomycetospora sp. (assembly GCF_055612215.1). NCBI lineage: Bacteria > Bacillati > Actinomycetota > Actinomycetes > Pseudonocardiales > Pseudonocardiaceae > Actinomycetospora > Actinomycetospora sp. The sequence goes on from NZ_JBVPVA010000934.1 coordinate 7,274, forward strand.
CCTGGGGTGCGCACCTGGAGGTCACGCTGGCGGCGTCGGGCGAGCCCTTCGCGCTGGAGCCGACCGGGTCGGTCTACGACCTCGCGCGTGCGGCGCTGTCCGCGGCGTTCGAGCACACGGCGATCGAGGTCGGCATGGGCGGCACCGTCCCCTTCATCGCGGAGTTCGCCCGCACCTTCCCGGGGGCGACGGTGCTCGTCACCGGCGTGGGCGACCCGGCGAGCCGCTGGCACGGCGTCGACGAGAGCCTCCACCTGGGGATGTTCGCGCGGTGCGTGCTCGCCGAGACCATGCTGCTGCGCTCGTTGGCCGAACACGGTCAGTCCTGAACCGATCACTACCCGCGGTTGTGTTGTGCGGAACAAGATCGCTGTACTGAATGGTAGGGGTCCACACTGCCCGGGAACGACGACGCAACGACGCGCGACGAGACGGAGACCTCATGACGATGGTCGGCAGCCCCTGGGACGTCGAGACCGGGACCGATTGGTACGCCGACGCCGAGCAGCCCCAGCGTCCGGAGTGGTACGACCAGCTCGTGGAGCTGCACGTCCTCAGCGCCCACGGCGACGACCACGCCGCGCGGGACATGGCGAGCTGGTCCGCGCAGGACCCGCAGGTCGCCCTCTTCTCGACCCAGCTCCACGCCGCGCACCAGTCGTTCTCCGACTCCTGAGCGGCGGGCACCGGGCTCGTGCCCGGTGCCCCACGAGGCGGTCGCTCCTCCTGCCCTCACGGGGCGGTGAGCGGCGCGTGTCGTGAGGTGTCCGTGGTGGCGGCTCGCGCCGCCCCGACCCGGTGACACCACCCACCGCACCGGCGGTCCTGCCCGCCGTCGACCCCCTGTCGCGCTTCGTGCCGCCGAGCCGCTCTTCCTACGGTGCCCGGCAGACCTCCGCTCCCCAGCACCGAGGACTGTCGATGTTCAAGGGCTTCAAGGACTTCCTGCTCCGCGGCAACGTGATCGACCTGTCGGTCGCGGTCGTGATCGGTGCGGCGTTCACCGACGTCGTCACCGCGTTCACCAACTCCTTCCTCAAGCCGCTGATCCAGCTGCTCTCCCCCGGCGTCGGTGAGTTCGCCGGCACCGTGCGCGTCGACGGCGTCGTGTTCGACTACGCGACCGTCATCAACCAGACGATCACGTTCGTCATCACGGCCGCCGTCGTCTACTTCCTGGTCGTCGCCCCGATGAAGGCGCTCCAGACGCGGCGGCTCCGCGGCGAGGAGTCCGGCCCCGCCCAGCCCACCGACGTCGAGCTCCTGGCGCAGATCCGGGACCTGCTCGAGGACCAGGCCTCGGTGCGCGCCGTCCCCGACCCCGGCGTCACCAGACCGGTCCTCGCGCCACCCCACCGGCCGGTCCCGGCCGCGCCGGGACACCGAGCCGGATCCGCGCCGGCCGCTCCTCCGCAGTACGCCGAGGCCGCGGCCGGTCCGCCCCGGCACCAGCGCGTGGGCTGAGCGCGAGGTCGCTCCGGGAACGACGCCGGGTGAGCCGGGGTCGGCACCAGGGCGTTGACCGTGCCCGCCGCCCCGGGAACACAGCCAGGTGCGCCGTGCTCGGCGCTAGGCAGGTGATCATGCCGAGGGCACCGCCGGAACCCGGTGCCCTCGGCATGATCAACCGCCTAGTGCCGTCGACGTGGGAACCCCGACGGACCGCGCCGACCCGACGCACCCGCTCTCTAGGCCGGATCGCCCAGCAGGGCGCGGGCCGCGTCGTCGATCTCCACGACGTTCGTCGCCCGCGACCACCGGATGCCCAGGTGCACGTACCGCCCGAGCAGCACGTCGGTGCGCAGCGCCCGCAGCGGCAGCAGGACCCGGCGGCCCTCCCCGTCGGTGAGCGCCAGCGCGGGCACGCCCCAGCGGGTGCGGGCGAGGTGGACGGCGACGAGGTCGTAGAGGTCGACCCACGCGAACTCGTCCGCGGCCCAGTCGGCGCCCGCCGCGACGTAGCGGGCGGTCGCCACCCAGGCGATCGCGCCGACGACCACGACGGTGCCGGTGCCGTAGACGGCGGTGTCCAGCGGGTGCGCGGCGAGCAGGTCGACCCCGACGAGCGCCACCACCAGCACGGCCACGACGACGAGCCCGATCCCGAAGGCCGCCAGACCCCGGACGTCGACCCCCGACCGGCCCCCGACCAGCGGACTCGGGTCACGGTCGCGCGGGT
>NZ_JBVPVA010000936.1:0-5250 GCF_055612215.1 Actinomycetospora sp.
GCGCGGTCCCGGAAGCGGAAGTGGCGGCGCAGCATCGCGGTGCGGATGTCGTAGGAGTGCGAGTACTCGAGCACCTCGACGTTGTCGAGCGTGATCGCCTCCTCGCCCTCGATGCGCAGCATGAGCACGAGCCAGTTCGGCAGGTTGACCAGGTCCTCGTTGAGCACCGGGCGGCCGCCGAGGATCGTCGTCTCGCGGTTGTAGGCGCCGTGGGCGTAGGTCCCGGCGTAGTGCGCGGGCGGGTCGGTGTCCTCCCACTCGGCCGCCCCGCGGGTGCAGAAGTACCCGTTGCCGGTGGAGGTCAAGGCCTCGCGCAGGCCCTCCTCGTCGGGGTCGACGCCCTCCCAGGTGAGGGTCCAGCCGTCGGCGTCCGCGGCGTCTCCCGGGATCGTGATGGGGGCGTGGTCGGTGGCGGCAGTTGTCACCGCGGTCTCCTCCCGGCTCGGTCGGGCGTGGACATGGGTGGTCAGCGACCCAGCGCGTCGAGGAAGCGGGCCACGCCGTCGACGTCGGGGAGCACGGCCGACGCGGCGGTCTCGCGCGCCGGGGCGTCCGACGGGTCGATGACGAGCACGCCGAGGCCGCCGTCGGCGATGCTCGGCGCGCGGAACGCGTCCTCGTCGGTGACGTCGTCGCCGAGGTACACCGGCAGCACGCCGGGGCCCCGCAGGTCCAGCACGTCGAGCAGGTGCTCCACGGCACGGCCCTTGTTCCAGTCGATCTTCGGCTGGATCTCGTGGACGAACTTGCCGGGCGTGACCCGCAGCTCGCCGGGATGCGCGGCGAGGACCCGGTCGACGAGCTCCTGCACCTCGGCGTGGCGGGAGCCCTCGACGGCGCGGTAGTGCAGCGCGACCGACGCGTGCTTGGGCTCGACGAGCGTCCCCTCGATCGCGGCGGCCTGCTCGGAGACCTCCGCGGTGACCTTCTCGACGAGCTCCTCGAAACCGGAGGACGCGTCGTGGGTGATCACCCCGTGGCGCGGGTCGTAGATGTCGAAGCCGTGGCTGCCCGCGACGATGAGGTCGTCGAGGCCCATGAGCTCGGTGACCACCCCGCGGTCGCGTCCCGAGACCACACACACGCTCGCCCGCTGCGCGAGCTCGGAGACGATGCGCCGCATCTCGGGCCCCATGACGGCGTCCGAGGGGTTGTCGACGATCGGCGTCAGCACGCCGTCGTAGTCGAGGAACACGGCGGGTGTCCGGTCCTCGCCGCGCTCGGTGAGCACCGCCTCGGGGGCGGGCAGCTCGGACGCTCGCGCGCTCATCGGTGCGACCTCCACGTCGACGTGCGCCGGTACCGCGGAGGGCGTGTGACGCGCTTCACAGGCTAGGTCCGCACGGTCCCGCGGTCAACCGATGAACGCACCATCGTGATCTTGGCACGGATCGGCGGTACCCGCCCGGGCCGATCAGCCACGCGTGGCGAGGACGAGCTCGCCCGCGAGGGCGACGGCGCCGAGCACGTGCGCCCGGGCGCCGAGCCGGGCCGCGACCACCTCGACGCCCTCGGCCGCCCCCGGGAGCGCCCACCGCTCGAGCGCCGCCTGCAGCGGGCCGATGAGCAGCTCCCCCGCCTGGGCGAGCTCGCCCCCGACGACGACCCGGGCGGGGGTCAGGACGGTGCAGAGCCCGCCGAGGGCCCGCCCGACGTGGCCGCCGGTGTCGGCGAGCACCCGGCGCGAGGGCGCGTGGCCGCCGCGGGCCCGCGAGACCACCTCCGCGATGGCGAGCGGCCGTCCCAGCAGCGGCTCGAGCAGGCCGACCACCGTCGCCGTCGAGGCCCAGGTCTCCAGGCACCCGCGGTTGCCGCAGCGGCAGACCGTGCCGCCGGGCCCGCCGGTCGGCCCGCCCGCGTCGTCGGCCACCACGACGTGCCCGATCTCCCCGGCCGTCCCGGCGCGGCCCCGGTACGGGTGCCCGTCGAGGACCAGCCCGGCCCCGACGCCGTCGGACAGCTTGAGGTAGACCGCGTCCCGGACCCCGCGGAGCGCCCCCCAGGCCTGCTCGGCCAGCGTGCCGAGCAGGGCGTCGTTGTCGACCGCGACCGGGACGCCGAGCCGCGCGGTGGCGCGGGCGGCCGCGTCGACCCCGACCCAGCCCGGGAGGATGCCCGGCTCGCCGACGGCGCCGGTGCGGCCGTCGACCGGTGCGGGCAGGCCGATGCCGACCCCGCAGAGGCCGGAGGGCCGCACGTCGGCGGCCGCCAGCGTCTCGGCGAGCAGCGCGGCGGCGGTGTCCAGCCCGTCGTCGGCGCCGTGGCCGCCGGGCAGGTCGGCCACGCGCTCGGCGAGCAGGGGCGGGAGCGGCCCGACGGAGCCGTCCGGGCGGGCCCGCGGCACCGTGTCGGCCGCGCGCGCGAGGCCGACGCGGACGTGGCGGTGCCCGAAGTCGATGCCCGCGACGTGGCCCGCCGGTGGCACCACCCGGACCGCCCGGACCCGCCGGCCACCCCGCACGGCCGTGGTCGCCGTCAGGCTGCCGATGTCCACCAGCGCCCGGACGATGTTCGACACCGTCGCCGGCGCCAGCCCGGTGGCCGCGGCGATGCCCGCCTGGGTCGGTTCGCCGGCCGCCAGGACGGCGTCCAGTACCCGACGTCGGTTCGCCTCCCGCAGTCCCGCGGGCGATCCGGGCCCCGCCGCGTTCATCGGTTGAACGTAGCGTGCCCCTGTGGTCCATGTCACTATCTCGCGCGGGAACCCCGGTGGAGTGGTGCGTCCGCGTCCGGGAGGCGGCCTCGGACGGTCCACCGCTACCGTCCGTTCGGTGGACGACCGGCTCTCCGAGCTTCGCCAGGGCGTCGTCGACGCGCTGGAGGCCAGCCGCACCGCCGCCCAGGTCTACGACGAGGACGGGCGGCTGCGCTGGGTCTCCGACCAGATGCTCGAGCTGGCCGGGGCCGACGCCTCGACCGAGGTCGGCTACGGCATGCACATCGCCGAGGGCCTCGAACTGCCGATCTGGGCGACGATGCTCTCCGAGCCCACCCGGCGGGCGGTGCGCGAGGACCTCGAGCGACGGTTCGCCGCGCCCGACCTGGCGCCAGTCTGGGTGTCACCGGTCGAGCTCAACCTGGCCCAGCGCCGTCGTCCGGTCGGGATGCTCGGCGTGACGGTGCGCGCCGGCGACGGGACGCTCGCCGGGACCGCGCTGGTGTTCGCCCCGCTGCTCCCGGCCCGCGTGCTCGCGCTGGTCAGCGAGGGCGACGAGGCGATGTTCACGCGCATGGCCGACCTCACCGAGCCGCGCCGCCGGCCCGCGGCCGTCGTGTTCGCCGACATCGACTCGTCCGGACCGCTCTCCCGGCTGCTGCCCACCGCGGCCTACTTCGAGCTGGTCCGCCGCTTCACCACGACGTTCGACGACCTCGTCGCCCGCCACGGCGGCATCGTCGGCAAGCACGCGGGCGACGGGGCGAGCGCGTTCTTCCTGGCCGCCGGCACGCCGGACGACCGGCACCACCCGGTGGAGTCGGACGCCGCGTCGGCCGCCCTCGCCGTGGCCCTGGCCTTCCCCCCGGCCGTGCGGACGATCGTCGAGGAGCTCGCCGGGGAGGGCGTCGGCGTGCGGGTCGAGGACTGCCGGGTGAAACTCGGCGTGCCCTGGGGCCCCAACCTCTACATCGGCCAGATCGTCACCGGCGGGCGCCTGGAGATCACGGCGCTGGGGGACGAGGTCAACGAGTGCGCCCGCATCGAGCACGTCGCCACCGGCGGGCAGACGCTGGTGTCGAAGACGCTCCTCGAGCGCCTCGACCCCGACGCCGCCCGCGCCCTCGACATCGACCCGCTGACGCTCACCTACCGCGTGCTCGCCGACCTCGCCGGCGCCGACCGCAAGGCCCTGCGCGACGCGGGGTCGCTCGCCGTCGTGGACCTCGCGGGACACGGTGATCACGGAGCAGACTCACCGCCGTGATCGTCTCCCAGGCGCTGCCCGAGCCGTCGTCCTCGTCCTCCTCGCTCGACCCCGAGGCGTGGGGCGACTTCGCGGTCGCGACCGCCGGCGCCGCCGCCGCCCTCGCGGGGCTGCTCTTCGTGGCCCTGTCGATCAACATCTCGGCGGTCCTGGGCTCCACGCGCATCACCGCCCGGGCCGGGTCGACGCTCGTCCTGCTCGCCGCGCCGGTGTTCCTGGCCCTCGCGCTCCTGGTCCCGTGGGGATCGACGACCCCGCTCGGCGTCGTGCTCGTCGTCCTGGCCGTGCTCGCCGGGGGCGCCCTCGGCGTCATGCTGCCGCGACCGATCCCCGAGGTGCCGCGCGTCGCGTGGGTGGCCACCACGCTCCTGCCCCCGCTCGTGCTCGGGGTGGGCGTGCTCCTCGCCGGGATCGGGCTGCTCACCGGCGGACTCGGCGGGCTCCTCTGGCTCGCGCCCGCCATCGGTGCCTCGCTGCTCGGCGGCCTGGTGGGCGCGTGGGTCCTGCTCGTCGAGATCCTGCGCTGAGATCCTGCGCTGAGGCTCACCAGCCGTGCTGGTCGAGCCAGTGCTCGCGGACCGAGCGGCTCACCTGGTTGCCCAGCGACCCCGTGCCGAGCGTGTCGTAGGCGTGGTTCGCGTAGGGCACGCGGTGCAGCGTCGCGTCGATCCCCGCCGCCCGCGCCGCGTCGACGAACCGCGTCACTCCCTCCGGGGGGACGAGCTCGTCGCGGGTCGGGCCGAGGACGAGGGTGGCCGGGGCCCGCGGGGTGATCGCGGGGACGCCGGAGAGCGCGCGGTAGCGGTCGGGGACCTGCTGCGGGCTGCCCCCGAGATAGAAGTCGAGCAGGTAGTGGTCGGACACGCCGGGGTGGCCGGGGTCGGTGCCGTGCACGTAGGCGTCGAGCAGGTCGACGGCCGGGTACTGCACGACCACCCCGCGCGGCACCGGCACCACGCCGCCGCACGAGGACGGCTGGGTGCCGGACGCCGCACGGTAGGCCACCGACACCGCGAGCTGGCCGCCCGCGGAGTCCCCGGCCAGGACGATCCGGCTCGGGTCCCCGCCGAGCCCGGGCGCGAGCGCGGCGACCTTCGTGAGGGCGCAGGCGACCTGCGGACCCGCGACGTCCCAGGTCGGACGGGTCGGCGTCGCCAGCGTGTAGGCGACACTGATGACGAGGCGGCCCCGGTCGGCGAGGGCGCGCAGGTCCTCGGTGTTGCCGAGCTCCGAGCCGCCGACCCACCCGCCGCCGTGGACGTAGACCAGCACCGGCGCGGGGCCGGTGGCCCCGCGGGGGTTCCACACCGCGGCGTGCAGCGCGACG
>NZ_JBVPVA010001018.1:0-1390 GCF_055612215.1 Actinomycetospora sp.
TCGTCGCCGCTCTTGATGCCCGCGAGCAGGGCCGAGCGGGCCTGACGCGCCTCGCGCGACTTGGCCTGGGCGGCCTCGCGCTGCTCCGGGGTCAACGTCGGGAGTGCCATGAGAGTCTCCCTCTCCTCACCTGCGCAGGTCATGGGTCGGTGCCTACCGGCCCGAACTCGGGCCGACGGGTGCCATCGTGACCGGGGACGGATGTCCGACCGGCTGCGACACACCATGGCGCACCGCATCTCGGGCTCGAACGTCGGGGGCAGGTGGTCGAGCCCCGACGCGCCGATGGTTGCGGGACGCTACACCTCGCCCGATGTCGACCACGCGCTGACCTGGTGTTATCTCTCAGCGTGAGCAGGATTAGGCTGACCAGGTGACGTTTTCGCGATCCACTTGAGGAGAAGTTGCACGAAGAGTGACGGTACCGGGGTCCGGCAGCCCGGCCGGGCCCATCGCTCGAGGAGCAACCGTCATGACCCAGCAGGCCGACCCCCGCCTCCCCCTCATCGACAGCTCGATCGACGCCGACACCACGACGCCCGGCACCGGCACACCCCCGGTCCAGACCGCCGGGTGGCCACCCACCCAGCACACCGCGCCGCCCTCCCCGCCGGCCGGCTTCGGGCCGGTGCCGCAGGGTCCGGTGGGCCCGATGCCGCAGGGTCCGCAGGCGCCGCTGAACACGCTCGCGTGGGTCTCGGTGGTCGTGGCGTTCGTCGCCTCGCCGGTCGCGATCGTGCTCGGCATCCTCGCCCGCAGGCAGATCGCCCGCAGCGGCGAGCGCGGCCGCGGCCTCGCCACCCTCGGCGCGGTCCTCGGCTCGGTCTTCACCGCGATCGGGATCGCGACCGCGATCCTCGTCCTCGCGCTGGCCACGACCGTCACCGCCACCCTCCAGGCCACCGCTCCGGTACCGGCCGTCGACGCAGGCGCACCGGCCTCCGTGCCCTCGGTCGTGTCGGCGCCGTCGTCGGCTCCGGCCGTCCCGAGCAGCGGGGACGCCTCCGAGGGGCAGGCGCAGCTGACCGCCGGCTTCATCCAGGTGGGTTCGGCGGCCGACACGATGTCGACCGACATCCAGTCCCACCGCGGCGACCTCGACGCCATGCAGCGTGACTTCGCGGCCTACCGGGACGCGATCGCGAAGTTCCGGACGACCGCGACCACGGTCACGCTGTCGCCCGACGTCCGCGCGAAGGTGGACGCCGACCTGATCCCGGCGATCGACCGCACCCTCGCCGACCTCGACACGCTGTCGACGACACAGAACCAGGGCACGCTCTCCGCCGCCGCGGACCGGCTCCAGACCGACTCCCAGGCGCTGGTCACCGCAGCCACGGCCGCCATCGGCGGCTGACCCCAGGGGGACCGGCCCGGTGCCGGGGCGCCG
>NZ_JBVPVA010001083.1:0-3736 GCF_055612215.1 Actinomycetospora sp.
CCCGGTGGGGACGCGGGTCCGTCGCCGCCGGGGGAGCGCCCGGCGGACGGCCCGAACCGGCGGCCGGGATCGCGACGGGGACGGCCGCGCTCGTCCTCCACACGGCCTCCCTTCACGATCTCCGCCGGCGGGGCCGGGTCCAGCCGGGGACGTCAGTCGGGTCGGGTCGGTTCGGTTCGGGCCGGGGGTCCTTCCGGGCCGAGGCGACGTCGTGTCGGGAGTATCGCGCGCCGGCCCCGGAAAGGGCGCGGCCTGCAGAGGACATCGTCGTCCGACACGAGCACCTGGAGGGGCAGGTTAGACGGCTCCGACCGCATTTCCCGCCCACCACCCGTTCGGGCCCGCCGCGGCGCGTCGGAGGATGGCACACGATCACGCGGGGTCCCGGTGCCGGGCGCCGCGACGCACACGAGGGGGAGGGCCACGACGTGCGCTGGATGGTGACGGGAGCGGGCGGGGCGCTCGGGACGGACCTCGCCGGGCTGCTGCGTGCGGACGGCGAGCGGGTCACGGCGCTGACGCGGGCCGAGCTCGACATCACCGACGCCGACGCGGTCGAGCGGGCCGTGGCCGCGTGGGCCGGCGCGGACCGGGCCGGGGACGACCCCGCGGTGCTGCTCAACGCCGCCGCGTTCACCGCCGTCGACCTCGCCGAGACCGACCCGGACGCGGCCCGCGCCGCCCACGAGGTCAACACCGTCGCCCCCGGCCTGCTCGCCGCGGCGTGCGCGCGCCACGGCGCGCGGATCGTGCACGTGTCCACCGACTACGTCTTCGACGGTGCCGGGCCGGCCGGGCGGTCCGCGCCCGACGGGGGCCGTGCCGGCTACGAGCCCGACGACCCGACGGGCCCGGCCGGGGTCTACGGGCGCACGAAGGAGGCGGGCGAGCAGCGGGTGCGGGAGGCGGCGCCCGAGGCCCACCACGTGGTGCGCACCGCGTGGGTCTACGGCGGGACCGGGGCGAACTTCGTCCGCACCATGGCCCGGCTCGCGGGCGAGCGGGACACCCTCCACGTCGTCGACGACCAGCACGGCTCGCCCACGTGGTCCCGCGACCTCGCGGTCGGCCTGGTCGCCCTCGGGCGTTCCGGTGCGGCGCCCGGCACGCTGCACGCGACCGGCGGCGGGGTCACCACGTGGTGCGGGCTCGCCCGGGCGGTGTTCGAGGAGCTGGGCGCCGACCCGGAGCGGGTCCGCGGCTGCACCACGGCCGAGTTCCCGCGCCCGGCGCCGCGTCCCGCGTGGTCGGTCCTCTCGCCGGCGTCGTGGACCGCGGCCGGGCTGCCCGCGCTGCGCCCCTGGCGGGAGGCGCTGTCGGCCGCCGTCGTCCGCCATCCCGAGCTGCTCGGGCCCGCCGCGGTGCGCTGAGGGGCGGTCGTCGGTCGTCGGACGGTCCACCGGTGATCATGCGCCCGGAGAGGTGTCCGGGGAGACCGGTTCCCGGACCCGTCGAGGCGTGTCGCCGACCGGGCGTCACCTCCCGGCGACTCGTGCGTTGGATCGGCATGGCGCTGGAGACGGTCCTGCTCACCCTGCTGGGTGTCGTCGCGGTCTGGCTCGTGGTCGACGCGGGCCGGGAGCGCCATCGCCTGCGCGCCCGCATGGACCGGGCCTCGTGCCGCCGGACCGGCGAGCGTCCCCTCGCCGCCGCGACGTCACCACGGCGTGGCGTCCCGGTCTCCACCCCGCGTCGGCTCGAGGCGAACACCGGCGGCGTCGGGCCGGACTCCTGGCGGTACTGGCCGCTCGCGCTGCCCGCCTCCGACGACTCCCAGCGTCCCGTCTGAGGCTCTCGGCGGGGCACTCGGCCGGTGGCACCCGGGCTCCGTCAGGATGCAGGACATGACGGCGGCTCCCCACGGCACACCGACGCGCGCCACCTACGGGGACGGCCTCGCCGTCGTCGTCGTCACCTACTCCCCGGGCGACTCGCTGTCCGCCTTCCTCGACTCCGTGGCCGGAGCCACCACCAGGCCGGTCCGGGTCGTGCTCGCCGACAACGGGTCCGTCGACGGGGTCCCCGAGGCCGAGGCCGCCGCCGGCCGCGCGGAACTGCTCGCGATGGGGGAGAACCTCGGCTACGGCGCCGCCGCCAACCGGGCCGTGGCGGGCCTCGACCCCTCGGTGGGCTGGGTGCTGGTCAGCAACCCGGACATCGTGCTGGGCCCGGGTGCGCTCGACACCCTCCTCGAGGCGGCCGACCGCTGGCCGCGGGCCGGGTCGCTCGGCCCCCTGATCCGGACCGACGACGCGGTGTACCCCTCGGCGCGGCTGCAGCCCTCGCTCGGACGCGGCGTGGGGCACGCGGTGTTCGGCGCGGTGTGGCCGGCCAACCCCTGGACGCGCTCCTACCGACAGGAGGGCTCGGTCGAGGAGCGGACGGCCGGGTGGCTGTCCGGGTCGTGCGTGCTGCTGCGCCGGGAGGCGTGGGACTCGGTCGACGGCTTCGACCCGCGGTACTTCATGTACTTCGAGGACGTCGACCTCGGCGACCGGCTCGGCCGGGCCGGGTGGCTCAACGTCTACGTGCCGGACGCGACGGTGGTGCACACCGGCGGGCACGCCACGACGCGCGACGCCCCGACGTCGGCCCGGATGCTGCGGGAGCACCACCGCAGCGCGTACCGCTTCCTCGCCGACCGCTACCGCGGTGCCCGGTGGGCCCCGCTGCGGGCCGGCCTGCGGGCGGCCCTCGCCGCGCGGGCCCGGTGGAGCACCCGGAGCGCCGGGTAGGTCAGCGGCGGCCGAACAGCCGCTTCCACCACGGCACACGGATCCCGACGGGCGGCGTGGTGGGGGTGTCGTCCGGCGTCGGGCCGCCCGACCCGGACGTGCCGTGACCCGACGAGCCGTTCGGCACCGTCTGCGCCGGGAACGGCGCGGTGCGCGGCCGCGTCGCGGCGGTGCGCACGGTGGGCGGCTCGGCGGGGAGGGCGCGCATGAGCGTCGGGTCGGACACGTCGACCGGCGTCGTCTCCGGGTCCACCGGATCGGGCCGGCGGTGGGCCGCCCGGCGCCCGTCCTGGCCTCCCGATCGGCGCCCGTCGGCCGGGGGGCGCGGCGCCGGAGCGGGACGCCCACGGTGACCCTGCGTGCTCGGCGACCCGTTGCGCGCGGACAACGTGGGGATCATCTGCGTCTGGGAGGCGTCGAACGGTGACTCGGCGTTGTCGGGAGTCACGACGGTGCCGTTGCGCTGCTGCGCGCGGGCGATAGCCTGCTGCGCACGGTCCCACGCGTTCGTCGGCTCCACCACGCTTCTCCTGCCCGGTCTCTCTTCGGAGTGGACCCCGACGGCGGAGTCCGAACCGGTTCTTGCCGAGGGACCGTCACAGTAGCGCCCGGGTCCGACGACGTGGTCACTCCGGGCAGGAGATCCACCAGGGAGGTCGGTCGTGGACACCACGGGGGGACGTGAAGTGAGCCGGGACGGAGGGGGCACCGTCGCGCTCGGACGCACGGCGGCGGTCGTGCTCGTCGGGGGACAGGGCAGCCGGCTGCGGCCGCTGACCGCCTCGACGCCGAAGCCGATGCTGCCGACCGCGGGGGTGCCGTTCATCGGCCACCTGCTGTCGCGGATCGCCGCCGCGGGCATCCGCCGGGTGGTGCTCGGCACCTCCTACCGCGCGGAGGTGTTCGCGGACTACCTCGGCGACGGTTCCGCGTTCGGCCTGCAGCTCGACTGCGTGCCCGAACCGGAGCCGCTGGGCACCGGCGGCGGCATCCGGCACGCG
>NZ_JBVPVA010001129.1:0-3751 GCF_055612215.1 Actinomycetospora sp.
GGATGAAGTCGTGGGGGAAGCCGACCTCGAACCCGCCGGCAGCGTCCAGCCGCTCGACGGCCCCGGGAGGCAGCGTGACCTCGAGGGCACCCAGGTTGTCGACGAGCTGGTCCAGCCCGCTGACACCCACGATGGGGTGCACCGCGCGTGACCGGGCCCGGGTCCAGGCGAGTGCGACCTGCGACGGGCTGACGCCGAGATCGTCGGCGAGGCCGTCGACGACCTGCACGACGGACCGGTCACGGGCGTCGAGCGAGTCGGCCGGTACCCGGGTGCCGCGGCCGGCGCGCACCGATCCGGCCAGCGCACCTCCGGCGAGCGGTGACCACGCAGCGACGGTGCACCCGAGGGCCTCGGCGGCGGGGATCAGGTCGCGTTCGGCGTCGCGGCTCAGCAGGTTGTAGCGGGTCTGGACCGCGGAGAACGGCGTCCAGCCCCGTTCGGCGGCCAGGGTGTTCGCGCGGGCCACGACCCAGGCGGGGGTGTCGGACACCCCCAGATGCAGGATCTTGCCGGCCCGCACCGCGTCGTCGAGGGCGCGCATCATCTGCTCGATCGGGGTGCCGGGGTCCCAGAGGTGCACGTAGAAGAGGTCGATGTGGTCCGTACGCAGCCGGCGCAGGCTGGTCTCCAGTGACAGCCGCAGGTTCTTGCGGTGCGCGCCGGCCGCGTTGGGGTCGGTCCCGTCGCGGGTGACGCCGTACTTGGTCGCCAGCACGAACCGGTCGCGGCGTCCCTCGAGCACCTCGCCCACGATCTCCTCGCTGGCCCCGTCGCGATAGTTGACGGCCGTGTCGACCACGTTGCCGCCCGCCTCGGCGTAGGTGTCGACGATGCGGCGGGCGTCGGCCGCGCCGGGACCGTGGGCGAACCCCTCGGCGAAGGTCATCGCGCCCAGGAACAGTTCCGAGACCCGCAGGCCGCTGTGACCCAGCAGCCGGTAGCGCATCACGCGAACGCCCGCGCCGCCGCGGCCACGACCTCGTCGTGGGGCACGTCGCGCAGGTGCTGGTCGACGTTCCAGTGGTGCCCGAACGGGTCCTCGAGCCGGCCGTGCCGGTCGCCCCAGAACACGTCGGCCAGGGGTTCGCGGATCGTCGCGCCGGCCGCGACGGCCCGGGTGAACACGACCTCCGCGTCGGCGACGTCGAGGGCCAGGACGACCGCGGTGCCACCGATCGACGGTGGCGCGAGGACGCCCATCTCCGGGAACTCGTCGGCCAGGTGCAGGACGGCGTCCCCGAAGCGGAGCTGGACCGACATCAACCGCCCGTCGGGGGTCGGGATGCGGCGGAGCTCCTCGGCGGCGAACGCGTCGCGATAGAAGGCCACGGCGCGCTCGGCGCCACGGACGACGATGTGCGGCGTGATCAGCATGCCCCCAGCCTGTCCCGGCTCGCGAGCGCGGTCTTGGACGTTCGTGGCGCCGTTATCCTCGGCCGATGAGAGTCGAGCCGGTCCGGATGTGGCGTCCGGCCGACCACGAGCAGCTCCTCCTCATGGCCGGGCAGACCACCGCGTACGCGGTGCAGCCCAGGGACGAGTACGTCTTCGGCGTGGTCGACCGCGCCCCGATGATCTCCCGCCGAGGACACGAGCGGCGCACGGTCTGCCCCGGGCAGCTCGTCGCCTGGGACCCGTCAGCGCCCCACACGGGCACCGCGGTCGACGGAAGGCCGTGGACCGCCCACCTCGTGGTCGTCCAGGCCGCCGATCTGTCCCTCCTCGCCGGGGATCCCGACACCGATGACCTCTCCTGCGACGTCGGCTTCCGGGAACCGGTGGTGTCCGAACCCGACCTGGTCCGCGGCTTCCGGAGCATGCACGCCGCGCTGACCGGGCCGAGCACCCGGCTCGCGCGGGACGAACTCGTGGCCCGGTGGCTGCGCGGGGTGATCTCGCACGCCGGATCCTCCACCCGACCGGAACGGCCCCGACCGCGGCGCCGGGACGACCGCGCGCTGCGCACCGCGCTGGACCACCTCGCACGACACCCGGAGCGCAACGTCGGGCTGGACGAACTCGCCGCCGTCGCCGGCGTGGGCCGGTTCCACCTCATCGACGCGTTCCGCGACGGCACCGGACTCGCCCCGCACGCCTTCCAGATCGCCCACCGTATCCGGGCCGCCCGGCGCCTCCTGGAGAGCGGCGCCCCGATCAGCGAGACCGCGGTGGCCACCGGATTCGCCGACCAGAGCCACCTCCACCGGCATTTCCGGCGGAGTCTGGGCATGACCCCCGGTGAGTACCAGCGCCGTTTCCGCGGCTGAACCCCGCCCGGCCCGCGGCCGACCGGCCACGGGTCCGGCCGGTCGACGGCGGAGGGCAGGCCCTGCAGGCCGTCAGGTCAGGTCGGCGGGATCGCCGTGGCGACCGAGATGGTCGAGGAGCACACGGGTGATCTCCTCGGGGCGCTCGACGTTGGGGAGGTGTGCAGCGCCGGCGACGGCGCGGAAGCGCGCGCCGGGAATGGTGTAGGCCAGGAGCTGGACCGTCTGCGGGGGGCAGGCCGGGTCGTCGGCGCCGGCGATCGCCAGCGTCGGGCTCTGCACGGCGGCCAGCCGGTCGCGGAGGTCGAACGCTCCGACGGCTTCGCTGCAGACGGCGTAGCCCTCGTCGTTGGTGGCCTCGAGCATGTCGAGCAGTCGGCGGACCGCGTCGGGATGGGCGTGGGCGAAGGCGGGGGTGTACCAGACCCCCTCCCTGGAGTCGATCATGGCGCGGGTTCCCTGCTCCCGGACGAGCGCGGCACGGCGTGGCCAGGACTCCGGATCGGCGAAGCGCGCGGCGGTGGCGATCGCGGTCAAGGTGGTCACGCGCTCGGGGTGGTCGACGGCGAGCTGCTGGCCGATCGCCCCGCCGATGGAGATCCCGGCGTAGTGGAAGTGGTGGACGCCGAGGGTGTCGAGCAGGTCGACGACGGCGTCGGCCAGGGTCGCCACCGTCTCGGGTCCGCCGGGAACCGGGGACTTGCCGTGACCGGGCAGGTCGAAGCGGATGACGCGGTGGTGCTCCGCCAGGCTCGCGCCGCGAGCGGGGTGCAGCTGTGGATCGAACAGGTGCAGGTCGGTGCCCAGGGACGGTCCGAGTACGAGCACCGGGGCATCGACGGGCCCGTCCTCGTGGTGATGCAGCCTGGGGCTCATCGGCGGCTCCGGGCGACGAAGGACACCAGCACCCGCGTGCCGGGCGGGGATGCCGGCCCCGGGTCGAGGTGGAGTCGACGATGCTCGTCGACGGTGACCAGCCCGTCGGTCTCGCCCGGGGCCACCGTCCCGGGGGTGGCCGGCTCGGTGGCGACGCGGGCGCGATAGCGACCGGGGGCGGGCAGCGCGGTGTGATCGTCGACGGTCAGGACCTCGCCGTCGGCGCGGGTATCGACCTGGTGGGGCCGGCCGAGTGCGCGTGCGGCGCCCGTGACGTCGCCGCGGCGCAGGCAGCCGCGGATGTGGGTCGAGGAGCAGGCGGTGTCCGCGACGGGCAGCAGCGGCACGGGGTGGGCGGTGAAGCCGTGGCGTGCTCCGAGCGCGGTGAGGGTCTTGACGGTTCCGGCGGCGCGGGCCCCGAAGGTGAAGTCGGCCCCGACGACCACCGCGTCCGCGTGCAGCGCGTCGTCGAGGATCCCGCGCACGAACTCCTGGGGGGTCGACGCAGCGAGGGCGCGGGTGAACGGCAGCACCAGGACACCGGAGATGCCGAGCTCGGCGGCCCAGCCCGCGCGCTGGGTCAGGCTGGACAGGCTGCTGGTGTC
>NZ_JBVPVA010000038.1:0-1000 GCF_055612215.1 Actinomycetospora sp.
GCTCGGCGACCTCGAGCGGGTCGCCGCCGACGCGCCCGACTGGCAACCCTCCGGCGGTGCGCCCGGCCCGGACGACGTGAGCGTCATGCTCTACACCTCCGGGACCACGGGGCGCCCGAAGGGCGTGCCCCGCACGCACGCGGCCGAGCACGCGGCCGCCGTCGCCCACCTCGTCCAGACCGGCGGGCGGCCCGGCGAGGTGACCCTCGGCGTCATGCCGCTCTTCCACACCATGGGGTTGCGGACGCTGCTCGCGACGATCGTCGCGGCGGGGACCTGGGTGCCGCAGGCGCGCTTCGACGCCGGGGAGGCCGGCGAGCTGGTGGCGGCCGAGGGCGTCACGTCGCTCTACCTGGTCCCGACGATGTACTGGACGCTGCTGCGGGAGGCCTCGCTGTCCTCGCTCCGGTCGGTCCGCCGGCTCGCCTACGCCGGGGCGGCCATGGCGCCCGCGCTCGCGGAGCGGCTGGTCGAGGCGGTGGCACCGGAGTCGTTCGTCAACCACTTCGGCTCGACGGAGATCTACACGTTCTCGATCGGCCCGGACGTCGCGGCGAAGCCGGGGTGCGCGGGACGGGCCGGGGTGTTCAGCCGGGTGCGCCTCGTCGATCCCGCGCCCGACGCCCGACCCGAGGCCGTCGTCGACGCCGGCGAGCAGGGCCAGGTCGCCGTGTCGATGGCCAGTCCCGAGGCGTTCGCCGGCTACTGGCGCCGCCCGGACGCGACCGCGAAGGCCGTCCGGGACGGCTGGTACTTCACCGGCGACCTCGCGGTGGCCGACGAGGACGGCGACCTGTGGGTGGCGGGCCGAGTCGACGACATGATCAACTCGGGCGGCGAGAACGTCTACCCCGACGAGATCGAGGCGGCGCTGGTGCGCTGTCCGGAGATCGTCGACGCGGTCGTGGCCGGGCTGCCCGACGACCGCTGGGGCCAGGCGATCACGGCGTTCGTCGTCCCGGCGCCGGGCGTCGACCCCCGCGAGGCGGTGGCCGCGACC
>NZ_JBVPVA010000074.1:0-3820 GCF_055612215.1 Actinomycetospora sp.
CCGCGATCCGGGTGATCGGCATCGACCGGACCGAGGGGCCGTCGATGCGCAACCTGGTGTCGGTGCCGCTGTTCCACGTGACGGGGTGCAACTCGCAGTTGCTCGTCCAGCTCGGTATCGGCGGCACCACCGTGGTGCTGCCGGTGTTCGACGGCGCCGCGTTCGTCTCGACGATCGTCGACGAGCGCATCGACACCCTGGTCAGCGTGCCCGCGATCTACGGGCTGACGCTGGCGCGCGACGACCTCGGCGTCGACCTGTCGCACGTCCGGCGGCTCGCGTACGGCGGCGCGCCGATCGCCCCCGCGCTGGTCCGGCGCCTGCAGGAGCGGCTGCCGCGGGCCCGGCTCGGCAACGGCTTCGGCCTGACCGAGACGTCGTCGATCGCCACCTTCCTGCCCCACGAGTGGGCCGCGGACCACGCCGACTCGGTGGGCTTCGCGGCGCCCGTCGTCGACCTGGCCCTCGACGAGGTCGGGGAGTCGGGGGTCGGCGAACTGCTGATCCGCGGCCCGAACGTCGTCGACGGCTACTGGGCGGCGCCCGAGGCGACGGCCGCCACGTTCGTCGACGGCTGGCTGCACAGCGGCGACCTCGCCCGGGTCGACGACGGCATCGTCCGGATCGTCGACCGGGCCAAGGACCTGATCAACCGCGGCGGCGAGAACGTCTACTCGGTGGAGGTCGAGAACGCCCTGGCGGGTGCGCCGGGGGTCGCCGACGCGGCCGTCGTCGGGGTGCCCGACGACGTCATGGGGGAGAAGGTCGGGGCCGTGCTGGTCGGGTCGGGCATCGACGTCGACGCCGTCTTGGCCTACCTGGAGACGCAGCTCGCGGACTTCAAGCTGCCCCAGTACGTCGTCGTGACGTCGGACCCGCTGCCCCGCAACCCGGGCGGGAAGCTGCTCAAGCGGACGCTGCGCGACGCCACCGAGTGGGGAGCGCCGGTTCGCGGCCGGTGACGTGTTGGGCCGTTCGTGGCACCAGACGGCCCGTTTCGACTACAGACTGCAGCTCCTCACCCGTCTACCGTCGGCCTCGGGGGTCCGGGTGCCGGGCAACGTGCACGTCCAGGGGGTCAGTCATGTGGGTCATTCCTCCGCTCCTGCCCGGGGCGAGCCGCGCCGACCGGGAGTGGCACCGCCGCGAGGTCACCGCCACCGAGCGCGAGCTCAAGGACGTCTGGACCAACGTCTGCATGGTCACCCACCTCGCGCAGGTGATCCCCGCCCCGCGCGCGACCCTCCAGGCGCCCCTCATCAGCTCGATCACCCTCGACTCGGTCCCGCCGCGCTTCACGGTGAAGCTGCGGCCCGGCCAGCTCCCGGTCGACTTCGCGCGGCGGGCCGAACGCTTCGCGGCGGCCTTCCGGGTGCCCGCCGTCGAGGTCGCCACACTGACCGCGGACAACCAGTGGATCTCCATCCGGCTCCTCGAGCCGTTCTGGATCGAGTGGCCCGACGACGAGCTCCTCGACGTCCTGCCGGCGGAGGAGCCCCAGCACGCGCTGTCCGACGAGGCCGCCGAGGACGTCACCGTCGAGGCCGCCGTCGACGACGCCACCACCGACGACGCCCGGCCCGCGGGCGGACCGCGCAGCATGCGCCGGAGCCGTCGTCGCCACCGCTCGTCCCGGCCGCTCGAGGGTGGGTCGGCCCCCGTCCACGAGCCGGCGGTCACGGGGTTCGGCAGCGTCCTGCGCTACCTCGGGGACTTCTGGCGCCTGGCCCCCTAGGTCACTCCCGGGCGGGGTCGAGCACGCAGAACTCGTTCCCCGAGGGGTCGGCGTACACGACCCACGGCCGCCCGGCGGCGCCGTCGAGGGGACGGGCGCCCAGAGCGAGCAGCGCGTCCTCCCCGGTGTCGTCGGCGGCGGATCGACGGACGTCGAGATGGATGCGGTTCTTCGCGACGTGCGGGGCGGTCTCCGGGCACAGCTCGAGGAGCGGCCCGACCCCGGCGGGGTGGCGCAGCGTCCGGACGCCGGGTGTGCCGTCCGCCGGCACCCACCCGGTGACGGCAGCCCAGAACGCGGCGTCGCGGTCGGGATCGGCGCTGTCGAGGGGCAGGGCGGCGATCGGGCCGGTCGCCCGGTACTCGGACCGCTCCTCCATGACGCAGAACGGGTTGCCCTCGGGGTCGGCGAGCACCACCCACGGCACGTCGCCCTGACCGATGTCGGCGTGGGTCGCGCCGAGGGCGAGGAGCTCGTCGACCACGGCGGCCTGGCGGGAGCCGCCGAGGAGGTCGAGGTGCAGGCGGGGAGGGTCGCTCGGCGCGTCGGGGACGGGTTGGAAGCACAGGTCGAGCCGGACGTCGCCGCCGAGGTGCAGGCGGGAGCAGTCGTCGTCGTCGGGGATCGCCTCCGCGGCGAGGGCCGCGGCCCAGAACCGCCGCAGCCGGCCCGGCTCGCGGGCGTCCCACACGATGTTCTCCAGGTGCACGGCGGGAGTATCGCCCGGCCCGTGGCTCAGGTCGCGTAGGGCGGGAGGCCCGCGGGGCGGTAGTCCAGGAGGACGGTGCGGCCGTCCAGGACCGTCTCGGACTCCAGCTCCAGGGCCACGTCACCGAGCTCGACGAAGAACGGTTCGCGGCCGGTCTCCCCGACGATGAGCGGGAAGACCATCAACCGGAGCCGGTCGAGCCGCCCGGCGGCGAGGAGCTGGCGGACCAGCGAGAGGCTGCCGACGGTGCGCAGGTCGGCGTCGCCGCGCGCCTTGAGGGCCGGGACCTCGTCGACGACGTCGTGGCCGTTGATCGTCGCGCCCGGCCAGGACGCGCTCTCCAGGGTGCGGGAGAAGACGACGGTGGGGGCCTCGGCCATCCGGTACCAGCTCTCGTCGCGGGCCTGTTCGGGCAGCGAGGACAGGAGCGAATACGTCTTGCGACCCATGATGCTCAGGTAACCGTGCTCCATCTCGTCGTGGATCCAGCGTTCGAGGTCCGGGCCGCCGAACCCGAAGTAGCCGGGGGAGCGGGACCCGGCGGCGAAGCCGTCCACGCTCAGGAACAGGTCGGCCACCAGCTCCGGCATGCGAGCCTCCTCGATCCGCTATCAGGACCGGACGGTATCACCGAACAACTCGTGCGCACGAAGGTCCTCGCCTGGCAGGCTCCGGGTCGATGGGCGACCCGAGTGCTCCACCGTCCCGCGGCGACTCCGCCACGCTGATCACGGCGCAGCGGGTGATCACCGACCCGGAACGCGCGCCGCTCGAGCAGGGCGGCGTGCTGATCCGCGACGGGGTGATCGCCGCGGTGGGTCCCGCCCACGAGCTCGAGCACACGGCCGGCCCCCTCGATCACCTGGAGTTCCCGCGGGGCACCGTGATCCCGGGACTGATCAACGCGCACGTCCACCTCGCGTTCGACGTCACCACCGATCCCCGGGCCACGATCGAGGCCGGCGACCTGGCGGCGGTGCGGGCGACGATCGCCGCGAACGCTCGTGCGGCGCTCGACGGGGGCGCCACCACCGTCCGGGACCTCGGGGACCCGGCCGCGACGGTGAAGGCCTTCCGCGACCGGTTCGCGGCCGGGCTCGTGGCCGGCCCGCGCGTGCTCACCGCGATGGCGCCGCTGACCGCGCCCGGGGGCCACTGCTGGTTCCTCGGCGGCGAGATCGACACCGGGGGCGGGGCCGAACGCGTCCTGCGGGCCGCCGTCGACGAGCGCGCGGACGCCGGCGCGGACGTCGTCAAGGTGATGGCCGGCGGCGGCATGCTCACCCCGACCGGCGCGCCGCCGTGGCAGAGCCAGTTCAGCGAGCGCGACCTGACGATCCTGGTCGCGGCGGCGCACGAGCGCGGCCTGCCCGTCG
>NZ_JBVPVA010000085.1:0-3703 GCF_055612215.1 Actinomycetospora sp.
CCGGCTGATCTCCAACGCCATCCCCGCGGTCGGGATGAGCGACGTCCTGTTGTTCGTTGCACCACTGTTGGTGGTCGTCGGCGCGGCCATCGCGACGGCGACGGGGTATGTCACCCTGCGCCTGTACGTGCGCAACTAGCAGAGGAGATCCCCCGGTGGCGAAGACGGCCGTCCCGACCGACTCGGGGCGCGCGAAGGAGCGCGCCGGCAAGAAGGCGTCCTCCAACCGCCCCGAGGACCGGCGCAAGATCGTCGCGACCAACCGCAAGGCGAAGTACGACTACCAGATCCTCGACGTCTACGAGGCCGGGATCGCCCTGCAGGGCACCGAGGTCAAGAGCCTGCGGGCCGGCCACGTCTCGCTCGCCGACGCCTTCGCGACGGTCACCGACGGCGAGGTGTGGCTGCGCGGCCTGCACATCCAGGAGTACGACTTCGGCAGCTGGACCAACCACGAGCCGCGCCGGCACCGCAAGCTGCTGCTGCACCGCGAGGAGATCGCCCGGCTGATCGGCAAGACCCGCGAGGGCGGGATGACCCTGGTCCCGCTGTCGATCTACTTCGCCGGCGGCCTCGCCAAGGTCGAGCTCGCGCTGGTGCGCGGCAAGGCGAGCCACGACAAGCGCCAGGCCATGGCCGAGCGGGACGCCAAGCGCGAGGCGGAGCGGATCGTCGGGCGCCGGATCAAGGGATGGTGACGGGCGCCCTCGAGACGCCGCTCGCGTCCGACGACGACGTCGCGGGCTGGGTCCGGTCGCTGCGCCTCGGCCCGGACGGGACCTCCGGCCTCGTCGACGTGCACGTGCACTTCCTGCCCGACCGGATGCTGCGCAAGGTCTGGGCCTACTTCGACGACGCGGTGTCCCACTACGGCTACGACTGGCCGATCCACTACAAGCTCCCCGAGGACGAGCGCCTGGCCCGGCTGCGCGCGTTCGGGGTCGAGACGTTCGCGCCGCTGGTCTACCCGCACAAGCCCGACATGGCCGCGTGGCTCACCGGCTGGGCACTGGACTGGGCCGCCGAGGTCGGAGAGGCGGTCCCCACCGCGACGCTCTTCCCCGAGGAGTCGGTGAGCACCTACCTCGGCGACGCGGTCGAGCGGGGCGCGCGGCTGGTCAAGGCGCACGTCCAGGTCGGCGGGTACGACCCGCGCGACCCGCTGCTCGACCCCGCGTGGGGGCTGCTCGCCGAGGCCGGGATCCCCGTCGTCGCGCACTGCGGCGACGGCCCGATCCCGGGGCGCCACACCGGGATCGAGATCATGGGCGAGGTGGTGGACCGGCACCCGCGCCTGCCGCTGGTGCTCGCCCACGCCGGGCTGCCCGACTACGACGCCGCCCTGCGGCTGGTCGAGCACCACCCGGCGGTGCGCCTCGACACGACGATGGTCGGGACCCCGTTCACCGAGCGCTTCGCGCCGCTCCCGCGCGACTGGGCCGCGCGGCTGGCCGACCTCTCCGGGGCCGGGCGCGTGGTGCTCGGCACCGACTTCCCGAACATCCCGTACGCCTCCTGGCGCCAGCTCGAGGCGATCCGGGGCTGGGCCCTCGCCGACGACCGGCTGGGCGAGGGGTTCCTGCGCTCGGTGCTGCACGACGCGCCGGCCGCGCTGCTCGGGGTCGGATGATCGCGGACGCTCCGGGCGTTATGATGGACAGTCCCGCCGGGCACCCTGGTGGGAGAAGGGGGTGACTGGTTTCGACTCCGGATGTTTGATCAGGAGAAGCGTGCCGAGGAAGGCGACGATGATCTCGATAACCACCCGTCGCAAGATATAAGCGCCGAGAACAGTACTCAGCGCGACCTCGTTCTTGCTGCCTGACAGCAAGGAGTGAGGTCTGTCGACCCGGGAGTGTCTCCGGCCCGGTAGTCGGCATCAGCTAGGAGACTCCACCGTCGGGCCCGGTCACGGGGTCCGGCGGGACATCGAACAGTGACTGGGGTCGTCACGCCGGCGTGTCTGCGCGACCGGCGGACCCGAGCAGAGACGAAGCAGACTGCGCACGGAGAAGTCCTGACGAGTGTTCGGAGGACCCGGGTTCGATTCCCGGCACCTCCACCCCCCGGCGGCCGGGGAGCCCACGCTCCCCGGCCGTCGTCGTGTCCGCCACCGCTCACCGACGAGATCCGTTTTCTCGGTGCTCTCCGCCTCAACACCCGTGGACCGCCACTCGCCCGGGTAATATCGTCACCCGTACGAGCGACGCCGTCCGGCACCTGCTCGACGCAGAGGAGGCAGGGGGAGCGGTCGTGACCTCCCAGGCACCGGTCGAGAAGACCAGGCCCGATCAGGACGGTGACGCTCTCCCCGACCCGCGCACGGAGCGTTCCGGGGTGATCACGGACGGCGCCGGGCACGGTATGCCCGTCGACCCGCCCACCGTGGCGCTGACCCTCGGCGTCGACGACGCGGCCGTCCACGGCGTCGACGAGGTGCTCGGCCGCGAGGTGCGGCTGGTCACGCTCCCGCCGGCGTCCGGGGAGACCCTCTCCGAGCGCATCGAGCAGGTCCGTCACCTCGCCCGGCTGCACCACCCCCACCTGCTCGAGGTCTACGACGTCGACGGGCTCGCGCCCGACACCGAGAGCACGCTCGTCCTCGAGAACGTGCCCGGTGAACCGCTGGCCGTGGTCCTGCGCGAGGGCCCGATCGCCGAGCCCGCCGTCGCCCGCATGGGTGCCCAGCTGGCCTCCGCGCTGGCCCACGCCCACGCGCACGGTGTGGAGCACGGCGCCATCGGCGCGGCGAGCATCCTGGTCGACCACGCGCACACCGAGGCCTGGCTCGTCGGGCTCACCGCGTCGTTGAGCGGACCGTTGCCGGTCGTCGACCCGGAGGACGACGACGACGGGGCCGCGCGGCGCCGCGCCGCCGACGTCCGGGCCCTGGCCGCCGTCCTCGGCGAGATCCTGGAGCACACGGCCGCGGTGACCGGCGGCGACGACCCCGAGGCCGTGACCCGCCCGACCACCCGCGAGCCCGACGTCGCGGCGTCGCCGCTCGCGGCTCTCCTGGCCGAGGTCGACGCCCCGGAGCCACCGAGTGCGGCCGCGTTCTCCGACCAGCTCGCGCGGGTCGCGCGCGGCGTGGCGGCCCACGAGGTGACCGAGGAGCCCGCCCGGCTCGTCCCCGTCGTCGCCTCCTGGCCCGAGAGCCCGGCCACGGGCTTCCCGGTACCCCCGGAACTGCTCGTCCCGGCCGCGCTGGCCGCGGGGCCCGCCGTCCACGCCCGCGGGGCGGGCGGCGTCACCCCGTTCACCGTGATCGGCCCCGCCGGGCGCCGGGCCCGCCGCGCCGGCGTGCTGGGGGCCGCCACGGCCACGCTCGCACTCGCGTCGGGCCTGGTCATCTGGGCGGGGGAGTCCCACCCCGTGCGCCCCGAGGCCCAGGCGGCGATCGGGGCGTCCACGCCGTCGTCGGTCGTCGCGCCCCCGCTGGTGCCGGCTCTCGACGCCGGCTCGCCGCCCGGGGGCGGTGGGGGCGGCGGGTCGTGGACCGGCGCCTCGAACGGGTCCGCCCACACCGCCGTCGGGGTCGCGTCCCGCAAGGCCGCGCTGCCCGAGGAGCCCTCGCGGGCGGCCCTGGTGTCGCCCGACACCGCGTCCTCGACCCGGCCGTCGCCGTCGTCGACCACGGGCGACCCGGCGGGCCCGTCGTCGACCACGCGCCCGACCACCACCACCCCGCCGCCGCGGACCA
>NZ_JBVPVA010000122.1:0-2086 GCF_055612215.1 Actinomycetospora sp.
CCGAGCTGGCTCACCGCGTCGTAGCTGTACGCCTCGGGGACGAAGACGATGTCGAGCCCGGCCTTCTCGTGCTCGGCCAGCTCGGCCACGCTCTCCTCGAACCCGCCGCTGTAGTTCAGACCCATCCCGATGCGCACGCCCGGGAGCCTGCCACGATCCTGCGTCCGTGAGCACCACCGGCGAGCACTCCGTGACGATCGTCGTGCGCGGCTACGAGACCGACGCCAACGGCCACCTCAACCACGCCGTCTACCACCAGTATGGCGAGCACGCCCGGACCGAGACGCTGCGTGCGGCCGGGGTGGAGGTCGCGCCGCTCGCGGCCGCCGGGCTGGGCCCGGTGATCCTCGAGACGACGGTGCGGTTCCTCGCCGAGCTGCGGCTCGGCGACGAGGTGGCGGTGGTCACGACGGTGCGGTTCGGCGCCGGGAAGTCGTTCCGGATGGACGCCGAGATCCGCCGCGGCGACACGGTGGCCGCCACGCTCACCGGCACCATGGGGCTCCTCGACCACGCCACCCGCCGCCTCGTGCCGGACCCGCGGGAACGGCTGCGCGCGCAGTCGTCCGACCCGGCCGGGTTCGACCGGGTGCTCGCTCAGGAGCCGGCCGGGTCGTAGCCCTGCGGCCAGTCCGCGAGCCGGATCCGCGGCTTCTCCAGCACCCGCCCGATCGTGGACCACTCGTTGCGGCCCAGGCGCGCGAGGGGCTTGAGCAGGCCGACCTCGGGGTGGCCGTCGACCAGGACGTCGTCGGCGACGGCCGCGTGCACGACGCGCCCGAACACCACCGTCGAGTCCCCGAGGCGCACCGTCGAGTGCAGCGTGCACTCCAGCGCGACCGGCGACTGCGCCACGCGCGGCGGACGGACCCGCGCCGAGGGCTCCTTGGCCAGCCCCACCTCGGAGAACTCGCCCCGCTCGCGGGGGAAGTCCGTGGCGGTGGCGTTGGCCTCCTCGAAGAGCCACTCCGGCACGAGCGAGACCGTGTACTCCCCGGTCGCCTCCGCGTTGGCCAGCGAGTCCTTGCGCCCGACCGAGGTGAACTGCACGACCGGCGGGTCCACGCAGGCGACGGTGAAGAACGAGTGCGGCGCGAGGTTGTCGACCCCCTCGGCCGAGGTCGTCGACACCCACGCGATAGGCCGCGGCACGACCACCGCGTTGAGCAGCTTGTAGAAGGCGCGGGCGCCGAGCTCGGTCGGGTCGAAGTCGGTGCGCACGGCGGCGGGTCCTCCTCGGGTCACGGCGGTCGGCCGACGCCGGACCGCCTCAGGGGGTGGGGGTCACCAGCGTGGT
This sequence comes from Actinomycetospora sp., assembly GCF_055612215.1. Taxonomy (NCBI): domain Bacteria; kingdom Bacillati; phylum Actinomycetota; class Actinomycetes; order Pseudonocardiales; family Pseudonocardiaceae; genus Actinomycetospora; species Actinomycetospora sp. Next base: position 1,298 of record NZ_JBVPVA010000122.1, read on the forward strand.
CGCCGGCGCGCCGCCCCGCGACCGGGTGGTCGTCACGGTCACGCGGGGCGTGGTCGTGCGGGTCGAGGTGGCCTCCTCGGAGGTGGTCTCCCGGGCGGTCGTCGTCTCGTCGTCGTCGGTGGCGCTCGCCGTCGTGGTGGCCACGCGGGTGCCGAAGACCTCGCCGACGCTGGTGCCCTCGCCGCCCGAGAGCGGCGACCCCTTCACGCGCTCGATGCCGGTGACGACCACCATCGCGATGAGGAAGATCAGCACGCCGGTGGCGGCGAGCACCGCGATCCGCCTACCGTGGCCCGTGCCGGCGGACGGTGTGTTGGTCGGCGTCAGGACGACGGTCGGGGTCTCGTCAGGTCCGGGGTCGGCGAGCTCCTCGGCGGGCAGCACCCGGGTGCCGGCCGGAACGGCCCGGGTGCGGGTCGACCCCGTGCCGACGACCCTGGTGGCGTCGCCGTCGGGCGTCCGCGGCCGCCCGCGGTGCGCGTCGATGCGGGTGCGGACGCGGTCGCGGGTGCGCTCCAGGGAGCGCTGGTAGATGGCCTCCCCGACGGTCGTCACGACCGACGCGACGGCGGCCCCTGCGACGGTGCCGCTCGCGCCGCCGAGGAAACCCCCGACGGTGGCGGTGGTGACGGCGGCGAGCGCCTGGCCCGTGACGCGGACGGTGGAGACGCCGCCCCCGGACGCTGGCGGGGTGGTCGCGGGGCCGGACGCCGGCGGGACGGCGGTCGTGGGCGCCTCCGAGGGCGCCGGGGGCGGCCTGTGGGCCGGGCTTCTCGCCGACGGCGAGGC
>NZ_JBVPVA010000126.1:0-12365 GCF_055612215.1 Actinomycetospora sp.
GCAGCAGACCCCAGCCCCACTTGCGATTCGGGCCGTAGACGAAGTCGCAGCTGTGCACCGGGGAGGCCGTGGAGACGCGTTCGGGCACGGACAGGTCGCCGATCTGGTTGGTGAACGCCTCGGCGACGGTCTCGGCGGCCAGGATGCGTGTCCCGCTGAACACGCCCCCGGCAAGCAGCATCCGGGTGAACCGCAGGTAGTCCTGGGGCGTGGAGTACAGGCCGTGGCCGCCGGTCCAGTAGTCCGGTGCGGGCGGCAGGTCGGTGTCGCTGGCGACCCAACCGCCGCCCTCGGCCGGGAAGTGCAGGGCGACCCTGCGCTCCCGCCGTTCGGAGTCCAGCGCGAAGCCGGTGTCGACCATCCCGAGCGGGCCGGTGATGTGCTCGGCGAAGTACGTGTCCAGCCGCTGGCCGGCAACCTCCTCGACGACCCGGCCGAGCCAGTCGGTGTTGATCCCGTACTCGAAGCGCGTGCCCGGGTCGGCGACGAGCGGGGCCTGGAAGGCGGCCATGTCGCCGGGCACGACGTTGGGCAGCCCGGTCACCGACTCGTACCGCGCGAGGTCGGCGTTCCAGAACCAGTAGGACAGCCCCGAGGTGTGGGTGAGGAGGTGCTTGACGGTCGCGCGGCTCGCTGGGGCCCGCAGCCGCGGGGTGTCGCCGTCGAAGCCGTCGAGCACCTGGAGGTCGGCGAACTCGGGGACGTAGGTCTCGACGGGGGCCGCGAGGTCGAGACGGCCCTGCTCGACCTGCTGCAGCGCCGCCGTCGTCGCGACCATCTTCGTCATCGACATGATCCGGAAGTGGGTGCTCGTGGAGACCGGCTCACCGCTGCCGGTCACGCGCTCGCCCGCGGCCCCCTCGTAGAAGACGCCGTCGCGGTCGGCCGCGATGGCCGCCACGTGGGGTACCGCGCGGTCCTCGACCGCCGCCTGCAGGACCTTGTCGATTCCGGAACCGTCGAACGTGGACACCAGCTGACCTCCGTCGGTCTCACGTGCCCCGGGCTGGAGCACCGTGTTGCGCCGCTCACATCAAAGCAAGTGGCCTGCACCACGTCGAGACACGTCAGGTGACACCGGGTCCTCGCGGGCCGTCGGGGCGGGACCGCATGATGACGACCGTGAGCACCGCCGCCGGGCAGGAGAGCCAGCACGACGGGAGCGGGCGGGGCGAGATCCTCCGACCTGTCCCCGACGACGCCGTCACGGCGACCCGCATGGGCTGCTTCCTCACGGCGGCCCTCGGACCGGGCGACTACCGGGCGCTGCACCGGTGGTCGGTCGACGACCCGGAGGCGTTCTGGCGCGCCGTCATCGCCTTCTTCGAGCTGCAGGTCGACGACCTCACGACGGTGCTCGCCGACGCCGCGATGCCGGGCGCGCGCTGGCTGCCCGGGGCGCGGCTGTCCTACTCCGCCCACGCGCTGCGTCCGGAGTGGACCGGACCCGCCGTCGTCGGGATCTCGCAGACCCGGGAGCGGGTGGAGCTCTCCTTCGACGACCTGCGTGACCAGGTGGCCCGGGCCCGCGCCGGGCTGGTCCGGCTCGGCGTCGGGTCGGGCGACCGCGTGGCCGGGTACCTGCCGCACGTCCCGGAGACGATCGTCGCCTTCCTCGCGGCGGCGTCGCTCGGGGCGGTGTGGGTGTCGTGCCCGCCGGAGTTCGGCCCGCGCGCCGTGGTGGACCGGCTGGGGCAGGTGGAGCCGACGGTGCTGCTCGCCGTCGACGGGACGCGCTGGGGCGGACGCGCGATCGACCGGTCCGATCAGCTCGCCGAGATCCGCGACGCCCTCCCCTCGCTGCGCGCGACGGTGTTCCTGCCCTACCTCGACCCCGACGCGGCCACCCCGCCCGGCGCGACGACCTGGGCGGAGCTGCTGGCCGAGCCGGGGCCGCTCGAACACACGCCGGTCGCCTTCGACCACCCGCTCTACGTGCTGTTCTCCTCGGGCACGACGGGCCTGCCGAAGCCGATCGTGCACGGGCACGGCGGCATCGTGCTCGAGCACCACAAGGCCGTCGGACTGCACAACGACGTCCGTCCGGGCGACCGGTTCTTCTGGTACTCGACCACCGGCTGGATCATGTGGAACTACGGGGTCTCGGCGCTGCTCGTCGGCGCCACCGTGGTCTGCTTCGACGGCAACCCGGCCTGGCCGGACACCGACGCGATGTGGGCGATGGCGGAGGCGGAGCGGCTCACGCAGTTCGGCACCTCGGCGTCGTTCCTGATGATGTGCCGGGAGGCGGGCCTGCACCCGGGCGGGGACCACGACCTGGGCGCGCTGCGGATGCTCGGTTCCACCGGGTCGCCGCTGCCGGCGGAGGGCTTCCGGTGGGCCGCGGAGACGTTCGGCCCCGAGGTGCTGGTCAACTCGACGTCGGGCGGCACCGACGTCGCCAGCGGGTTCGTCGGCGCGGCGCCGTTGCTGCCGGTGCGGGCCGGGGAGATCCCGGGACCGATGCTCGGCGTCGACGTGCACGCCTTCGACGAGGACGGCCGCGACCTGCACGGCGAGCCCGGCGAGCTGGTGATCACCGCGCCGATGCCGTCGATGCCGGTGGCGCTGTGGGGGGACGACGACGGCGAGCGGATGCGCTCGACGTGGTTCGAGCGGTTCCCCGGCGTCTGGACCCAGGGCGACTGGATCACCGTGTACGACGACGGCGGGTGCGTCATCAGCGGCCGTTCCGACGCGACGCTGAACCGCGGCGGGGTACGGCTCGGGACGGCGGACTTCTACACCGTGGTCGAGGACGTGGAGGGCGTGGCCGACAGCCTCGTCGTGCACCTCGAGGACTCCGTCGGTGGCGCCGGGACGCTGGTGCTCCTGCTCGTGGGCGGCCCCGACCGACCGGCGCTCGAGGCCGAGATCGTGCGGCGGCTGCGCAGCGAGATGTCCCCGCGGCACGCCCCGGACGAGATCGCGTGGGTCGACGCGCTCCCCCGGACGCTCTCGGGCAAGAAGCTCGAGACGCCGGTCAAGCGGCTGCTGCGCGGAGCGGACCCGGCGACGGTCGCCAGCCGCGACTCACTGGCCGACCCGGCGGCGCTCGACGCGGTGGTCGAGTGGGTGCGCACCCGCACGTGAACGGATGTGGTCGCCGGGGCGGCGAGGATCGTTCACCTGCGTCAGCACCGCTCGATGATCGTCGCGTTCGACTGGCCGCCGCCCTCGCACATCACCTGCAGCCCCCGGGTGCCCCCGGTGCGCCGGAGCTCGTGGACGAGCTTGGTGGCGAGCACCGCGCCGGTCGCGCCGAGCGGGTGGCCCATGGCGATGGCCCCGCCGTTGACGTTACTGCGCTCCAGCGACGCCCCGGTGTCGTGCGCCCAGGCGAGCACGACCGACGCGAAGGCCTCGTTGCACTCGAAGAGGTCGATGTCGTCGATCGTCAGCCCGGCCCGCTTCAGGACGGCCTGCGTCGCGGGGATGGGGCCGGTCAACATGAGCACCGGGTCCTCCCCGACGACGGCGAGGGTGGAGACCTTCGCGACCGGCGTCAGGCCGTGCGTGCGGACCGCGGCCTCGGAGGCCACCAGCAGCGCCGCCGCGCCCACGCTGACCTGTGACGACACCGCCGCAGTCAGCCGGTAGCCCTCGCGCAGCGCCGGCAGCGTCGCCATCTTCTCCCGGTCGACGGTGGGGCGGATGCCCTCGTCGCGGTCCAGGCCGTTCAGGGGCGCGATCTGGGCGGTGAACCGGCCCTCGTCGGTCGCGGCCGCGGCGCGCCGGTGGCTCTCGACCGCGAACTCCTCCATGCGCTCCCGGCTGATGTCCCAGCGCTCCGCGATCAGCTGGGCACCGCGGAACTGGCTGATCTCCTGCTCGCCGTACCGCTCGATCCACCCGGCCCCCTCGCGGCGGGTGCCCATGCTCTTCAGCACCGGGGCGTTGGCGTCGATCGGCACGATCGCCATGTTCTCCACGCCCGCCGCGACGACGAGGTCCTGCGTGCCCGAGAGGACCGCCTGGGCCGCGAAGTGCAGGGCCTGCTGCGACGAGCCGCACGCCCGGTTGATCGTGGTGCCGGGGACGTGCTCGGGCAGGCCGGCCGAGAGCCACGCGGTGCGCCCGATGACCCCGGCCTGCGGTCCGAGCTGGGTCACGCAGCCCATGAGGACGTCCTCGACGGCGCCCGGGTCGATCCCGGTGCGCTCCATCAGCGCGGTCAGGGCGTGCGCGCCGAGGTCGGCGGGGTGGACGTCGGCGAGGGCGCCCTTGCGGGTCCCGACCGGCGTGCGGACGGCGTCGACGATGTAGGCCTCGGCCACGGTGCCTCCCGGCGTCGTGCGGTGGTGTCCGTCGTTCAGTGTCGGTGGTGTCACGACCTGGCGCGAGACCGGTGCGCGGGCCGGAGGAGGCGTACCGTCGATCAGTAGTGGAAGTGGCATCCCACGTGTGCGGATCCGGAATGGCGGGCACGCCCAGTCGACGGTGCACCCCGCGGCGCCGTGTCCTGCCGGACGTGGCCGCGTCCGTGCTGCTCGCTTGCCTGAACGGGGGCACCTGTGCTCGAGGACGGTCGCGAGAGCGTTCCCTGTGCCGACCACGTCGACGTCGTGGCCGGTCGGTACCGGCTCGGCCCGGTCCTGCGTCGCTCCGGGGGCTGTTGCGCCCACCGCGCCTACGACGAGCTGCTGCAGCGCACGGTCCGCGTGACCCTCGTGGAGTCCGGCCCGACACAGGAGTCGTCCTTCTCGCTGCGCCCGCAGGGATGGCACGATCGCGACCCCGAGGTCGCCGAGCTCTTCGACGCGGGCCACGAGCACGACCGGCTCTTCCTCGTCACCCACCACCCCGACGAGCCGACCCTCGCAGAGACCACCCCGCCCGGCGGGCTCGACCTGGGCCAGCTGCGCGAACTGGGCACCGCGGTCGCCACCGCCCTCGCCCCCCGGCACCAGCGCGGCGCCGCCCACGGCGGGCTCGGGGCCGGCACCGTCGCGTTCACCCCGCACGGGGCGTCGTTGGCCGAGTTCGGGCTCCTGCCCTGGCTCGCGCGGTGGGGCGACGTGCCCGTCACGCCGCCGTACGTCGCGCCGGAGCAGCGCATCGGGGTCGACCCGGGACCGGCGACCGACGTCTACGCCCTCGGGCGGCTGCTCGGCGAGCTCGCGCCCGACCACGGGCTGCGCCCCGGGCTACGGGCCCTGCTCACCGAGATGACCGCGGAGGACCCGACCGCGCGGCCCTCCATGGACGAGGTGCGGCGTCGCCTCACCGCTCGGGTGTGCCGCCGGCCGGCGACGAGGACGGCGAAGCGTCGCCTCGGGCTGGCCGCAGCCGCGTGCTGCCTGGTCGGCCTGGGTGTGGGCCTCTCGGCGTTCGCCGGCGAGGTCCCCGCCGTCGGCAGCGACGGCGCCACGCTCGCCGCGACGGCAGCCGTCCCGACGCCCGTGATCCCGCTCGGCCCGCTGCTTGCCCCGACGGTGTCCGCCGGCGACGTCGTCGTCAGCGAACGCTCCGGCACCACGGCCGCCGCGACGCGCAGCACGTCGAGCGGCAGCGCGTCCGCCACCACGGACCCCACGGACCCCGACCCGGTCGAGTCCCCCCGCGTCGTCGACGCGGCGGACCGGACCTCCACCAGGTCGCACGACCAGGGCGGGTCCGACGCCGACTCCGCCCCCCGGCCGTCCCGCACCACGGCGCCCGACCAGGACCAGCACCAGCCCGGCCAGGACCAGGCCCCGTCCTCGGCGCCGACGCGACCCACCGCGAAGGGCGGCGCCGGGTCGAGCGACGGCGGGTCGGGCGACGGCGTCACCCGGCACCACGGCGTCCTCACCCAGATCGGGTCCTCGCTCGGGCACCACGGGCAGCGCGGATCCGGTGACGACGGCACGAGCCGGTCCGTCGACCGCGGGTCCCGGACGGGCAACACCCACGAGGCCGGGCAGAAAGCGACGAACCGCACACTCCTCGGCACGGACCTGGCCGATCCGGGGTCGGACTCCTCCTGACGCGGCCGTCGCCGCCCGCACCCGCACCAGCGACGTGCCGCCGGCTGCCCACGCCCGGGCCGCCGACCGCACCACCGGTCCGTCGTCCGGGATCTCCCGCCCGGTCCGGTCCGTAGCGTCGGGTGGATGACCCCCAGACGCTCAGCAGGACTGCCCGGCGCGGGATGGGTCCGGCCCTGGTTCCAGCTCGTCGAGATCGCGGTCTCGGCCCCGGTCGTGATCACCTACCGCACGGGCCGGCTCGTGGCGGGTGGCTGGCCCCCGGACGCGCGGGAGCGCCGCGAGCTCGTGCGGATGGTCCGCGAGAAGGCCGAGGCGTTCGCGTCGATCGGCGTGGCCGCGGTGACCACCCCGCCGCGCGACGCCGCCCGCACGCTGGGCGGCGTCGTCGGCCCCGTGCACCGCACCGTGGTGGGCAACCGCAAGCGGCTCAGCGGCTGGTGACGGGGCGGGCGGTGACGACGCGGTCGGCCGCCGCATCGGCGCCGCCGTCGATGACGACCACCGGCTCGAGCTCGCCGCGGACGGTCGTCGTCGACAGCGGGCGCACGTCGGCGCGGTAGCGGGCGACCTTCTCGGCCTTGCGGGGCGGCCCGTCGTTGGCGATGAGGACCGCGACCCACGGCAGCGGGACCGAGGCGATCACGAGGACCGCGGCGGCGATCGTCCACCCGAAGCCGAGGGCGAGGACGCCGGCGAGGACGAGGCACGGGATGCGCATCGCCATGAGCAGCGAGTAGCGGCGACGGCGGGCGGCGAACTGCTCCGCGAGGGAGACGGGCGCTCCGGTGATCAGGACGGTGTTCTGGTGCCGACGCACGTCGGCCTCCTCTCCGGGCTCCGTTGCCCGGTCGGACTGCCGGTCACGAGGACGTTCCGAACCGGCATCAGGAACAACACCACCGGCCCGACGCACCATCCGCCACGGGTGCGCGACGGCCGGTGTCACCGGTCACCGGCCGGTCACGCGGCGGTGCGCAACGACTCGGCGAGCCGCGCGAAGCCCTCCTCGAGCGGGACGCGCGGCACGTAGCCGAGGTCGCGGCGCGCGGCGCCGATGTCGAACCAGTGCGCCGTGGCCAGCTGCCGGGCGAGGAAGCGGGTCATCGGCGGGTCTCCGACGTCACCGAACACGCCCACCCGTTCCAGCACCCGCCACACCGACTCCACCGCCGCACCCGCGGCGACGGCCACGGGCAGCGGGACGGTGCCGTGCACCGGCTCGAGCCCGCCGGCGACGACGATGCCGTTGACGAGCTCGTGCACCGGGCGCGGGTCGCCGGAGGTGATGAAGTACGGCCGCCCGGCGCAGGGCGCTCCGGGTGCGAGGTGATCGGCGGCGTCCAGATGGGCCCGGACGGCGTCGTCGACGTAGGTCGTGTCGATCACCGCGGACCCGTCGCCGACGAAGCGCAGCCGGCCGGCCCGGGCGCGCGCGAGGATCCGCGGCACGAGCTGCGTGTCGCCGGGACCCCAGACCAGGTGGGGGCGCAGCGCGACGGTGGCGAGGTCCGGCCCGTTCGCGGCGAGCACGAGCCGCTCGGCCTCGGCCTTGGTCTCCGGGTAGGCCGAGTCGAAGTGCGTGGCGTAGGGCAGCGACTCGTCGCCGCCGTGGATGTCGCCGCCGCTGTGCACCACGCTCGGCGTGCTGGTGAAGACGACCTTCTCGACACCCGCGGTGCGGCACGCGTCGAGCAGCACCCGCGTGCCCTCGACGTTGCTGTGCCGGAACGCCGCGTCGTCGCCCCAGTACCCGGCCTTGGCCGCCACGTGGAACACCACGTCCGCCCCCGCGAGCGCCCGCGCGCACGCCGCCGGGTCGGTGAGGTCCCCGCGGACCGTCGTCACCCCGCGCTCGCGCAGCGCCGGGTAGTCCCCCCGGGCGAGGCTGGTGACGTCGTCGCCGCGGGCGAGCAGCGCGTCCACGACGCCCCCGCCGAGGAACCCGCCACCGCCGGTGACGAGCGCCTTCACGCCGGGTCCCCGACGCCCAGCTCGGCCGCCGCCCACCGCGCGAGCGCCGGGCGGTCGATCTTCGAGTTGTGCCGTGGGTCGACGGGCAGCCCGGGGTGCTCGAGGAGCGTCGTGATCGACCGGGTCCGTGGATCGGCGGCGGCCACCGCGCCCAGCTCCCGCCGGACCGCGGCGCTCATCCGGGCGCCGTCGAGCATCTCGACGACCGCGACCGGGGTCTGCGCCCCGGCCGGACCGACCCCGACGAGCGCGGTGCGCCGCACCCCCGGGTGGTGGTTGAGGACCTCCTCGCACGGCACGCTGTAGAGCGGGCCGTCCGCGGTGTGCACCACGTGGGCGACGCGGCCGGCGAACCAGAGCCGGCCCGCGGCGTCGTGCGAGGCGAGGTCGCCGGTGCGGTGCGCAAGCTCGCCGTCCCACCACAGCTTCGCGGCGGCCGTGGCCTCGGGTCGGTCGGCGTAGGCGGGGCTCACGACGGGGCCGCGGACCACGACCTCACCGATCTCGCCCGGCGCCACGTGGCGATCGGGGGTGAGGGTGTCCACCGGGCCGTCGGTGACGCGCATCAGGGCGACGTCGACGCCGGGCACGGGGCGTCCGACGCAGATGCCGTCGTCGGGCAGCGTCAGCAGTTCGTCGCTGCCGATGGTCGCGACGGGCAGCGCCTCGGTCGCGCCGTAGGGGGTGTGGACCTGCGCGCCGGGCGCGAGCAGCGCGAGCACGCGGCGCTGGACGTCCCGCGGCACGGGGGCGCCCGCGGAGATCACCTGGCGCAGGGCGGGCAGGTGCGTGCCCGGGGCGGCGCCGCGCCCGAGCCGGTCGAGCACGGCGGGCGAGCCGAACATGACCGTCGCACCGGTTTCCCGCGCGGCCCGGACGACCCGGGCGGGGACGACCTTCGCCGGCTTCGTCGGGTCCATGCGGGGCACCACGGTCGTCATGCCGAGGGCCGGGCCGAACAACGCGAACGGCGGGAAGGTGGCGACGTTGACGTCGCCGGGGCCGAGGCCGTAGAGGTCGCGGACGAGCGCGGCCTGGGCGAGCAGCCCGTCCTCGTGGTGCTCGACGCCCTTGGGCGGGCCGGTGCTCCCGCTGGTGAACAGGATCGCGGCGGGCGTGCCGTCGGGCCGCGGGACCGGCGCGCGCGGCCCGCGTCGGGACCCCTCGCGCTCGAGGCGGCGCAGTGAGCGGGTGCCGGGCACGGCCACCGGACCGGCCGACACCGCGATCCGGGCGTCCGGGCACCAGCGCAGCAGGCGCCGCGCGAGGTGGGCCTGCGCGACCCCGACGAACGCCTCGGGCGCGGCCTCGCCGAGGCAGTCGCGCACCCGGGCGAGCCCGATGCCGGGGTCGACGACGACGGGCACCGCGCGGACGCGCAGCAGGGCGTAGGCGATCACGAAGAAGTCGGCGTGCGGCGGCACGAGCAGCGCGGTGCGCGTGCCGGGGCCGACGCCCGCGGCGAGCAGGCCCGACGCAGCGTCCGCCACCCGGTGCTCCAGGTCCCCGAAGGTGACGGTCCGGGTCGCGCCCGAGAGCAGGGACCCGGGCGCGGGCAGCACGAGCGCGGGGGCGTCGGGGCGCGCGGCGGCGTGCGCGGCCAGCATGCCGTCGAGGGTCGTCGTCCCCGCCTCGGCGGTGCTCACCGCGGGGCCGCCAGGAACGTGCGGACCCGCGGCACGATCGCCGCGGCGGCGTCCTCGAGGACGTAGTGCCCGGCGTCGGGGTAGCGGTGCACCTCGGCGTGGGGCAGGTAGGCCTCGAGGTGGGCGAGGATGCCGGCGTCGAACACCGGGTCCTTCATCCCCCAGTGGACCTGCACCGGGTGGCCGTCGAGCAGCGGGAGGCGCTCGGCGAGCCGGGCGAGCACCGGGTGCGCCGGGTCGGACGGCCCGGTGGGGATGTCCTGGACGAAGGCGTGCACCGCGACGCGGTGCGCCGGGCTGTCGTAGGGGGCGAGCAGCCCGCGGCGGGCCTCGGCGTCGAGGACCCAGCGGCCGCTGCCCAGGGTCAGCGCCCCGAGCGAGAACGCGTTGAGCCGCCGCACGGCCACGTCGCCGATGACCGGCAGCCGCGCGGCCTGCAACGACCACGGGATGCGCTTGTCGGCGGGCAGCGGGAACGCGCCGGTGTTCAGGACGACGACCTTGTCCACCTGGTCGAGGTGCTCCACGGCCCAGGACAGGCCGATCGGGCCGCCCCAGTCGTGCACGACGAGGTGGAGCGGCTCGTCGAGGTCGAGGTGCTCGACGAAGGCGGTGAGGTCGGCGACCCGCCGGGCGAGGGTGTGCGGGTACTCGGCGAGGGCCGGCTTGTCGGAGCGGCCCATGCCGATGTGATCCGGCGCGATCGCACGGAAGCCGTCGCCGGGCAGCGTCGAGAGCAGCGAGCGCCAGTAGAACGACCAGGTCGGGTTGCCGTGGACGTGCAGCACCGGCGGTCCGGTTCCCTCGTCGACGTAGGCCATCATGTGGCCGTCGATGTCGACGGCCTTCTGGATGAAGTCGAAGCCCGGCAGGGCCGTCGTCGGGGCGCTCACCAGATCACCTCGGCGGCCGCGGCGTTGATCCCGCTGCCGACGCCCATGAGCATCACGCGGGTGCCGTCGACGACGGTGCCGTCCTCGACCGCCTTGGACAGCACGGTCGGCACCCCGGCCGGGCCGGTGTTGCCGAAGCGGGGGAACTGCGAGGGGAACCGGTCGCGGTCGAGTCCGAGCTGCTCGGACACCGCGCGGGTGTGCACCTTGCTGACCTGGTGCAGGCAGTAGACGTCGTAGCTGTCGGTGTCCCAGTCGAACGCCGCGACCGCGTCCTTCCAGGCGCGCCCCGCGAGCTCCATGCCGGCCATCAGCAGGCCCTTGGAGTCGGTGCGCATCTCGTCGGCCTGCCCGACGCACAGCTGCGAGTTGCCCTTCGTGCTGGCCCGGCCGAGCCCGCCGAGGTAGCGGTGCCCGCCCGGCCCGTCGGCGCGGCTGAGCACCATCCCCACCGCGCCCGAGCCGACGGTCAGCGTGGCGAACTGCTCGTGGAACATCGCGCGGGTCGAGTCGTCGGCGGCCAACCGGGCGATCGTCGATTCCATCGCGAATCGGCTGGTCTCGCCCGCGACCACGAGTCCGTGGTCGATCTCCCCCGAGGAGATCATCGTGGAGACGAGGTTCATCCCGTTGAGGAATCCGAGGCACGCATTGCCCAGATCGAAGTTGATGGCCTCCGGGGACAATTCCATCCGACCGTGGACGATGCTGGCCGTCGACGGTTCGAGGTGGTCGCGGCTGACCGAGGTGTTGATCAGCGCACCGATCTCGTCGCGGTCCACCCCGCTGCGCGCCAAGGCCTCCTCGCCGGCCCGCGCGGCCACCTCGCTCGGCACGGTGCCCTCGTCCCACACGCGGCGCTCGGCGATGCCGGAGAGCTTCTCGAGCAGGCCGGGCGTGATCCGCAGGCGGGCCAAGGTGCCGGCGAGACGGGTCTCGAGGTCGGTGGAGGTGACCACGTGCGGCGCGTCGACGTGCGCCAGCCCGGTGATCACGACGTCGTCGTAGCGCTGTGCCGCTCTCATGGAACCGACCATGCGGGAGGCCCGCCATTTCCGCCAATTCGCGGTTTCGTGCTACCGATGATCACGCTAACTTCGGTAACAGGAACGACGAGTCAGCGAGCTGGGCCGAACGGCCGCACCGCGGGTGGAATACTCCGCGGTAATCATGGAATCGCACCCTACGGCACTACCGACGCGTACGGCGCCGGGCCCGGTGCGACATATCCGATAGTCGCCGGGCGGCTCAGGGTCCGGCGCGGCTGGTGTAGGTGTGTCCGGTCGGGGTGGTGGTCCGCACGGTGTGGGGCTGGTCGCCGAGCCCGTCGTGGACGACCTCGACCGCCCAGCCCGGCATCTCCCGCACGAAGTTCCCCCGGGCGCAGACCCCGCGGCCGTTGGTGAAGCTGGTCGGCCCACCAGCCCTCGACTGCGTGATGTGGTCGTGGTGGCGGATCGGGGCGTCGCAGAACGGGTCGCGGCAGCGGCCCCCGTCGCGCAGGTCGATCAGCTGCGCGAGGAACCCGTCGAAGCGCCGCCGCTGGGACTCTCCCCCGACCAGGGCGCCGGTCTCGGGGTGGGCGAACAACCGCCGCCACCACCGCTTCCCCGCGGTGGAGCGCAGCAGGTCCCGCACGATCCCGGCCGGCAGTGGGCCGTGCCCGACCAGCTCCCCGGTGGCGGGACTCTCGGGATCGATGAGTGCGTCGAGGGGTAGCACGATCCCGACCTCGACGTCGACGTCCTGGGCGCGGGCCTGCCCGGTGAGCCGCTCCACGAGGGTGTCGGCCATGACCTGGTCCCGGCTGCGGCCGTCCCCGGCGGCCACGGTGGCGTCGGCGTGCTTGCGGAGGGCAGCCAGGCAGGCGACGCCTTGTTCGA
>NZ_JBVPVA010000144.1:0-7887 GCF_055612215.1 Actinomycetospora sp.
GCCATCCCGCCGCGGGCCTCGTCGAGCAGGTCGGCGACGGTGTCGCGGTCCTGGGCGAAGCCGCGGAGCACCTCCCGCTCGCCCACGTGGACCGCGCCGTCGTGCAGCCGGACGGTGGCGCCGTCGGCGAGGTCGGAGAACACACCGGGCCCGCAGTCGTCGACGAGCACGACACCGGCCTCGACGAGGATCTCGGGGCCGAGGTTCGGGTACCGCCCGGAGATCGACGGGGCCGCGTTGACGACCCCGACGACGCCCGCGTCCAGCAGCGCCGTCGCCGTCGCGCGGTCGAGGTCCACCTGGTCGATCACGGCGACGTCGCCGGGCCCGAGCCGGCGCAGGTAACCCGTCCCGACGCCGGCCCTACCGACACCGCCCGCGGTGGCGCGACCCAACCGGGCCGTCCCGCTGACGCCGGGTGGCGCCTCCGTCGTCCGCGTTCCCCGACCTGGCCATCGCATGGACCGATGGTGTCGGCCGGGCGCGCCCCGGCCACGCCGCCACGCCGACCGGACTGCCGCGCCTCACCCGGCTCGGGGACCCCATCCGTCACACGGACCCCACGAGTAGCCCGTCGGCCGGAACAGATCCGGCGTCTCGTCTCCGACGGCGCGTCTCAGCCGGCGCGCCGGCCCGGCCGCCGTTCGCCCCGGCCGCGGACCTTCGTGACCCCCTTCGTGATCGGGGTGGGCTCGGCCACCTCACCCGGTCGCTCCGCAGGACCACCGCTCCTGTCCCGGGCCGCCGCGGCCAGCAGCTCCTCGGCGTGCGCCCGGCCGGTCTCGGTCTCCTCGGTGCCCGCGAGCATCCGGGCGAGCTCCACGACCCGCTCCGCGTCGTCGAGGGTCCGGACCGAGCTCCGGGTCACGCCCTCGCTCGCGGCCCCCTTGTCGACCATCAGCTGCCGGTCCGCGTACGCGGCGACCTGCGCGAGGTGGGTCACGACCACGACCTGGTGGGTCTCGGCGAGCCGCGCGAGCCGCCGGCCGATCTCCACCGCCGCGTGGCCACCGACCCCGGCGTCGACCTCGTCGAACACCAGCGTCGGCACCGTGTCCGCCCCCGCGAGCACCACCTCCACGGCCAGCATCACCCGGGAGAGCTCGCCGCCCGAGGCGCCCTTGGCGATCGGCAGCGACGGGGCGCCGGCGTGCGGGGCGAGCAGCAGCTCCACCTCGTCCACCCCGTCGGGGCCGGCCACCACCCGCCCGGCGCCCGGCACCTCGAGCCCGGCCGGGTCGGTGGGCGTCGCGTCCTTGCGCCCGACCACGACCGTCACCGACGCGGCGGCCATCGCGAGCCCGTCGAGCTCGGCGGTGACCGCGCCGGCCAGGCGCTCGGCCGCCTCGGCGCGGACCGCGGTGAGGGCGGCGGCCCGTTCGGCGAGCTCGCCCCCGAGCCGGTCGGCCTCCGCGGCGAGGGCGGCCAGCGCCTCGTCGGACACGTCGAGGGACTCCAGCCGCTCGAAGGCGGTCCGCGCCCAGGCGAGCACGCCGGCGACGTCGGCGGCGTACTTGCGGGTCAGCCCCTTGAGCGCCGCCTGGCGCTCGAGCACCCGCGCGAGCCGCTCCGGGTCGGCCTCGAGCCCCTCGAGGTAGCCCGACAGCTCGGCGGCGACGTCGGTGAGCAGCGTCGACACCTCGGCCAGCCGCGGCTCGAGCGCCGTCAGCCGCGGGTCCTCGAGGCCGGCCAGGGCGCGGCGGGCCTCCCCGACGAACGCCGTGGCGTCCGGCTCGTCCCCCGTGCCGTCGGGCGGCCCCGCGACGGCCGCGAGCGCGGTGAGCGCCGCCGAGCGCAGGTCGTCCACGTCGGCCAGCCGGCGGGCCTCGGCGACGAGGTCGGCGTCCTCGCCCGGGCGCGGGTCGAGCGCCTCGATCTCGGTGAGCCCGTGGCGCAGCAGGTCGGCCTCGCGGGCCATCTCCCGGGTGTGCTCGCGGCGCTCGGCCAGTTCCGCGACCGCGGAGCGCCACCGCGCGCGGGTGCCGCGGTACCGGGCGAGGGCCTCCGCCGCGGGCGCCCCGGCGAACCGGTCGAGCACCGCGCACTGCTCGGCCGGGCGCAGCAGCCGCAGCGCCTCGTGCTGGCCGTGGACCGCGAGCGAGGCGTCGGCGACGTCGGAGAGCACCCCGAGGGGCACCGACCGGCCGCCGAGGTGCGCCCGCGACCGTCCGTCGGCCGACACCGTGCGGGCGGCGATGAGCGACCCGTCGTCGTCGAGGGCCGCGCCGGCGTCCCGCGCTATGCCGGCCGCATCGCGCGGCCCGTCCTCGCCGTCGGCCTCGTCGTCGGCCACGTCGTCACGGGGGTCGTCGGGCCCGTGGTCACCGGGCGGCGCCCCCGGCTCCGCCCCGGGCAGCACGTACCGCCCTTCGACGACCGCACGCGACGCGCCGCGACGTACCCGCGACGAGTCCGCGCGGCCGCCGCCCAGGAGGTGCAGCCCGGTGATCACCATGGTCTTGCCGGCCCCGGTCTCGCCGGTCACCGCGGTGAGCCCCGGATGCAGCTCCAGGGTCGCGTCCTCGATCACGCCGAGGCCCTGGATTCTCAGCTCGGAGAGCACGGCGTCACGATAACGACGGGGTCCGACACCCGGGGGCGAACACGCCGATCGGAGTCGAACACGTGGTCGAACGGTGGGTGGACCTCGGTGAGCGGACCGGGCAGGCCCGCGAACCGTCAGTCCCCGCGCCGCCCCCGCCAGCCCTGCACGGGCAGCTCGAACTTGCGCACCAGCCGGTCGGTGAAGGGCTGGCTGCGCAGCCGCACGAGCAGCACCGGCGTCGTCCCCCGCACGATCTCCACCCGCGAGCCCGGCGGCAGGTCCACCGTCCGGCGGCCGTCGCACACCAGCACCCCGGCGTCGCCGCGCTGGGACACCTCGAGCGCCACCCGCGACTCCGGGGACACCACGAGCGGGCGCGCGAACAGCGAGTGGGCGTTCGACGGGACCAGCAGCATGGCCTGCACCTCCGGCCACACCACCGGGCCGCCGGCCGAGTAGGCGTAGGCGGTGGACCCGGTCGGCGTCGCGCACAGCACGCCGTCGCACGCGAACTCCGACACCGGTCGGTGGTCGACCTCGAGGACCACGTCGAGCAGCTTCGCCCAGTTCGTCTTCTCGACGATCGCCTCGTTCAGCGCCCAGGTCCGCCCCAGTTCCTGCCCGTCGGAGCCGACCACGACGTCGACCGTCATGCGCTCCTCGACGCGGTAGGAGCGCGCGATCACCGCGTCCAGCACCTCGTCGACGTCGTCGAGGTCGGCCTCCGCGAGGAACCCCACCCGGCCCAGGTTGATCCCCAGCAGCGGCACGCGCGCGGACCGCGCGAGCTCCGCGGCCCGCAGCAGGGTGCCGTCGCCGCCGAGCACGATGACGATCTCGGCGCCGTTGGCCGCGTCGTCGTCGGGGTCGATGCGCAGCGGACGCTCGTCCTCGGGCAGCGCGTCGAACAGGTGGGCGTCGGTGGAGTACTCGTCGGGCATCACCCGCAGCGTGAAGCCGGCGGCGTGCAGCCGGGACGCGACGGTCGCGGCCACCTTCCGCGTGGCCTCCCGGCCGGTGTGGACGACGATCAGTGCGTCCCGCGCCACGGTCTCTCCCGTCATGTGGGGCCTGCCTGCACCGCTCGACGTACCCGTTCGGCGTCGCGGTCTGCGTCCTGCGGCGCCGTCGGGTCGACGCGGCGCAGCCGCAGGAAGTACTCGACGTTGCCCGACGGCCCCGGCAGCGGGCTCGCGGTCACGTCGACCAGTCCGAGGCCACGGTCGCGGGCGGCGGCGACGACACCGTCGACCGCCTCGGCCCGCAGCGTCGGATCCCGGACGACCCCGCCCTGCCCGAGCCGGTCCTTCCCCACCTCGAACTGCGGTTTCACCATCGGCAGCAGCTCGCCCTCGGGCGCCGTGCACGCCGCGAGCGCGTCGAGCACGAGCCGCAACGAGATGAAGGACAGGTCGGCGACGACGAGGTCGACCGGCCCGCCGATCGCCTCCGGGCGCAGGGCCCGCACGTTGGTGCGGTCGAGCACCGTCACGCGGTCGTCGGTGCGCAGCGACCACACCAGCTGCCCGTACCCGACGTCGGCGGCCACCACCTCGCGGGCGCCGCGGCGCAGCAGGACGTCGGTGAACCCGCCGGTCGACGCGCCCGCGTCGAGGCAGCGCCGGCCCTCGACGACGACGTCGCCGAAGGCCTCCAGCGCCCCGAGCAGCTTGTGCGCGCCGCGGCTGGCCCAGTCGTCCACGGTGCCGTCGGGCTCGGGGGCGACGACGACGGCGGCCGCGGTCTCCACACCCGTCGCGGGCTTGTGGGCCACGCTGCCGCCGACGGTGACGCGGCCCTCGGCGATCAGGGCCGCGGCCTGCTCGCGCGAGCGGGCCAGCCCACGGCGCACCAGTTCGGCGTCCAGGCGCAGCCGGCGGCTCGTCGTGCGGGCCACCGGCTCAGCCCCGGTCGACGTCGGCGAGCACGGTCACCAGGGCGTCGTGGAGCTCGGAGAACCGGTCCGCGTGCACGGTGGCGTCGAACCCGGCCTCCGGGGCGGCCTCGCCGGGGACCGCGTCGGAGGTCGCGTCGGGCTCGCGGTGCGGCCCGTCGAGGTCCGCGACGGCGGCCGCGGCCGCGCGCAGGCGCGTCAACGCCGCCGACGCCGCCTCGTCCGCCTGATCCACGCCCACCACGCTAACCGGTCCCGGCACGGGGCAGCGCGAGCGCGGCCACGACCTCGTCCGCGGTCTCGTCGCACGGTCGCACCGCGGGCTCCGCCGGCGGGTCGGTCGTGGCCTCGGCCCACCAGGCCCGGCAGAGCGCCCGGAGCGCGGCGAGCTGGGCGTCCCGGTCGGTCGCGGCGCCCTCGGGGGCGCGGAGCTCGAGCACGCCGTCCGCGACCCGGGCGTCCCAGTCGTGGTCGACGTCGACCCGGGTGGCGTCGAGGTCGGCGAGGGCCGCGAGGTCGGCGGCGAGGTAGATCGGGCGCTGGTGGTCCGGGGCCGCGAGGACCTCGGTGGCGGTCGAGACGCCGGTGAGCACCAGCAGCGTCTCGGCGTCGATCGCGTGGCCGCCCTCGACGTCGGTGTCGAGCCGGTCGCCCACCACCAGCGGCGACGAGGCGCCCACGCGCTCGACGGCCTGGCGCAGCAGCGGGGCCGCCGGCTTGCCCGCGACCTCCGGCTCGCGTCGGGTCGCGGTCCGCAGCGCCGCGACCATCGAGCCGTTGCCGAGCAGGATCCCGCGGTCGCTGGGCAGGGTCGGGTCGACGTTCGTGGCCACCCAGACGGCCCCGCGCCCGAGGGCGAGCGAGGCCTCGGCGAGCTGACGCCAGCCGGTGTCGGGGTTGTGGCCCTGCACGACCGCCATCGGCTCGTCGTCGGCGGAGCGCACCGGCTCCAGGCCGACCGCGCGGATCTCGTCGGCGAGGGCCTCCGTGCCCACGACCAGCACCTTCGCGCCCGCCTCGCACCGCTGCGCGACCACCGCCGCGCCGGCCTGGGCGCTCGTCACGACGTCGTCCTCGGTCAGCGTCAGGCCCAGCGACGCCAGGTGCTCGCTCACCGCGCCCGGCGCCCGCGAGGCGTTGTTCGTGACGTAGGAGACGGTCTGTCCCCGCTCGCGCGCGGCCTCGAGGGCCTCGACGGCCCCGGGGATCGCGTCGGGGCCCGCGTAGACGGTGCCGTCGAGGTCGACCAGCAGCGCGTCGTGCCGCGTCATCGGACGGGGTCCTCCACGGCACCGGCCCCGGTCGGGGTGGCCTCGTCGGCCTCGTCGTCGGCAGGCTCGTCGTCGGCAGGCTCGTCGTCGGCAGCGGCCACCTCGTCAGCAGCGGTCGTGTCAGCAGCGGTCGTGTCGGCGGCGGTCGTGTCGGCGGCGGTCGTGTCGGCGGCGGTCGTGTCGTCGCCCTCCACGAGGTCGTCGTCGCTGAGCTCGCCGGGCGGGGTGTCGATCCCCGCCGCGACGAGCGCTGCCCGCTCCTCGGCGTCGGTCTCGCAGTCCGTGTCGGTCTGGGCGGCGTCGAGGAAGGGCCGCACGGCGTCGTCGCGCCGGCCCGCGGCCAGCAGCGCCTCGCCGTAGGCGTAGAAGAGCCGCGGCGTCCACGGGTCCTCACGGCGGACGTCGAGGTCGGGGACCTGGAGCCCGACGACCGCGGCCGCGTACTCCCCGAGGTCCCGGCGCGCCCCCGACGTGACGACGAGGAGCTCCATCGCCTCGTCCCGGGGCAGGTCGGCCGACTCGGGGCTGCGGGCGATCTCGAGGGCGCGCTCCGGCCGGCCCAGCGCCCGCTCGGCGTCGGCCATGACGGGCACGTGGGGGGCGCCGCCCATCCGGCGGCTGGCCCGCAGCTCGGCGAGCGCCTCGGCCCACTCGCCCGCGTGGTACGCGGCGAGCCCGCACGCCTCCCGCACGACGGCCACCCGCGAGGCGCGGTGCCGCGCGAACCGCGCGTGTGCGAGCGCTGCCTCCGGGTCCTCGTCGAGCAGCTCCCCCGCCGCGACGAGGTGGCGGGCGACGATGTCGGCGAGGTCCTTGGGCAGGCCACGCAGGTCGCGCCGGACCTCCTGGTCGAGGAGCTCGGGGGTCACCTCGTCCGGCAGGGCCGGCTCGACGGGGCGCGGTAGGGCGTCCTGGTGCCGCCGGATCGGGCGGTCCTCGGCCCGCGGCCGCCGGTCGGCCG
Organism: Actinomycetospora sp.; assembly: GCF_055612215.1. Classification (NCBI taxonomy): domain Bacteria; kingdom Bacillati; phylum Actinomycetota; class Actinomycetes; order Pseudonocardiales; family Pseudonocardiaceae; genus Actinomycetospora; species Actinomycetospora sp. The sequence goes on from NZ_JBVPVA010000144.1 coordinate 6,672, forward strand.
GCTCGGCGCCCGTGGTCCGGCGGTCCCGACGGTCGTCGGCCCCGCGAGGACCCCGACGGTCCCCGGCGCCGGATCGGTCGTCGCGTCGCCCGGCCGGAGCGCCGGAGCGCTCGTCGCGGCGGTCGCTCGGCCGGCGCGGGCCCCGGTCCTGCCCGCGGGTGTCCCCGCGACGGTCGCCGCCACGATCCCCGCGCGGACCACCGCGGCGGTCGTCGAACCCCTGGTCGGGGCGGTTACCCGTGGACGCCGGGCGGCGTTCGCCCCGCGTGGCGTCGCCCTGCGGGGTGCGCGTGTCGTCGTCCTGGCGCCGGGGTCGCTGCCCGCGGTCGTCGTCGCGGACGCGCCCGCGGTCGTCCCGCGGACCGCCGCCGGAGCGCCCGTCACGTCCCCGCGGGCCGTCGGTGCCACCACGCCGGTCCCGGTCGGGGCCTCCGCTGCGGAAGCCCTGGGCACGGGTGCCCTCGGGTCGCCCGCCACGGGAGGCGGTGTCGCGGGCCGAGGCGTCACGCGGCCCGCCGGTGGGCCGGCCACCGTCCCGGTCCCCGCGTCCGCGTTCGCCGCCACCGGCGCGGTCGGGCCGGTTCGCGTCGGGGCCGGCGCGGCGCTCACCGCGGTCGCCACCGCCGCGGGCCTGCCGTCCGGCGTCGGAGCCGTAGCCACCGCGGCGGTCGCCCCGGCCCTCGTCGTCACGTCGGGGAGGCCGCCCGGAGGTGGGGGCCCCGGTCGACGTCGAATCCCGGCCACCCGAGCCGCGGCCGGACGGGCCCTCGCGACGGGTACCGGTGCGGCCACGGTCGTCCGTGCCGCCTCGGGGCCGGCCGCCGCGGTCGTCGCGGGGGCCCCGGCCCTCGGGCGCACGGCGCGGGCCGCCACTCGTCGAGCCCTGGGACCGGCCACGGGAGTCGCCGCCGCGTGGGCCGCCGTCACCGCGGGAGTCGTTGCGCGTCGAGGAGGGGCGGTCGGGACGGCCGTCCTGTGGATCCACGGTCATCGATCGTCCTCCTGACACGACGAAACGGGGCAGGACGCAAGGGTCCTGCCCCGATGTGTCGCGCGGCCGAAGACCGCGCAGTTCGCTGTAAAGATGTGTCACGCACTCTTGGGTGGGGGTGGTTGGGTGTTCCGGCGGTGTCCTACTCTCCCACGACCTGGCGGTCGCAGTACCATCGGCGCTGGAGGGCTTAGCTTCCGGGTTCGGGATGGGTCCGGGCGTTTC
>NZ_JBVPVA010000336.1:0-1399 GCF_055612215.1 Actinomycetospora sp.
CTCGGCGCCGCCGCTCTGACCGGAGCGCTGAGCGCCGATGCGGACGTCCTCGATCAGACGGTGCGCGCCGTCGTGCGCGCGGGCACGACGGTCCCGGGTGTCGACCACGTCGGCGTCGCGCTCGTGTCCCGCGGCTACGACCCGCAGCCCACGGGCGACCCGGTGGCCGACGAGCTCGACGCCGTGCAGGCCGCCCGCGGGGAGGGTCCCGGCGTCGAGGTCGCGGGCTCGGGCGGGGTCTGCGAGGTGCCCGACCTCGCGGCGGTCGGCCACTGGCCCCACGTCGCCGAGGTCGCGGCGCGCCACGGCGTGCGCGGCCTGCTCGTCCTCGCGCTCCGCACCCACGACGGGGTCCTCGGCGTCCTCACGTTCGCCACCCGCACCCAGCTGGGCCCGCGGGGCCGGGCGCTCGCCGCGGCCCTCGCGGGGCAGGCCACGGTGGCGCTGTTCGGCGCCCGGCGCATCGCCGGCCTGTGCCGCGCGGTCGGCTCCCGCGACGTCATCGGCCAGGCCAAGGGCATCCTCATGCAGCGCGACGGGGTCGACGACGAGGGCGCGTTCGCCCTGCTCGTCGAGGCCTCGCAGTCGACCAACATCAAACTGGTCGACGTCGCGGCCTGGCTGGTCGGCCGGACCGCGCCCGCCCCGGAGGCCACGACGCCCGAGTGAGCGCCGCGGGCCCCGGGTGTCAGCCGGTGTTCCCGATCCCGGCGCGCCGGCGGTAGGACTCGACGAACTCCGGCAGCGCCGGCCCCCGCGGCCGCCGGCCCGCGACGACGTCGCAGGTGCCCGTCTTCGTGTCCATGATGTGGACGTTCGGGTCGAGCGAGATACCGATGATCTCGTTCGCCGCGTCCCCGGTGACGAGGCCGTTCGGTCCCCAGTGCCACGGCAGGCCCACCTGGTGGACGGTCCGCCCGTCGATGAGCAGCGGCTTGCAGCGCTCGGTGACCACCACGCGTGCCTCGATCGCCGACCGCGCGGTGACGATCGTCGCCCACCCGGTGTGCTCCAGGCCCCGCTCGGCGGCGAGGGCCGGGGAGACCTCGACGAACATCTCCGGGGCCAGTTCGGCGAGGTAGGGCGTCCAGCGGCTCATGCCCCCGGCGGTGTGGTGCTCGGCGATGCGGAACGTCGTGAACGCGTAGGGGTAGACCTCCGAGCCGGGCTGCCCGTCCGGCGGGTTGTAGCGGTTGTCGGGCCGGTCGAAGCGCTGGCGGGCCGGGTTCGCCCGGGACCCGGGGTGCAGCGCGTTGCGGCTCGGGGCCTCCTCGGGCTCGTAGTGCACGGGGAGCGGCCCGTCCGCGAGTCCGGTGGGGACGTAGAGCCACGCCCGCCCGTCGGCCTGCATGATGAACGGCTCGTCCCCGCCGATGGCGTCCTGCGCGGTGGCGCCCTC
>NZ_JBVPVA010000344.1:0-4413 GCF_055612215.1 Actinomycetospora sp.
CCGGGTCTGGAGCGAGCCCGGCGTCGGCTCCACCTTCACGCTGCGCCTGCCCGAGCCCGCGGACGACCCCGACGACGAGGGCCACGACCCGACGTCGGGAGCGCCGGTCGCGGCCCCGGCGGACGCGGCGCACCGCGTGCCGTACCGCCCGGCCCACCGTGACCACGCGGACCCCGCGTCGTCTCCGCCACCACGCACCCCGACCGCCGTGAGCGTCGGGCCCGACGAGCCGAGGTGACCATGACCCGCGTGCTGATCGTGGAGGACGAGGAGTCCTTCGCGGACCCCCTCGCGTACCTCCTGCGCAAGGAGGGGTTCGAGGCGAGCGTCGCCGGCACCGGCGCCGCCGCCCTGGAGGACTTCGAGCGCCACGGCGCCGACATCGTCCTGCTCGACCTGATGCTGCCCGGGATGAGCGGCACCGACGTGTGCAAGGCCCTGCGCCAGCGCTCCTCGGTGCCGGTGATCATGGTGACGGCCCGGGACGCGGAGATCGACAAGGTCGTGGGGCTCGAGCTCGGCGCGGACGACTACGTCACCAAGCCCTACTCGGCCCGCGAGCTCATCGCCCGGGTGCGCGCCGTGCTGCGCCGCGGCCAGGAGGGCGACGGCAGCGAGTCCGCCGCGACGCCCGTCGGGGACCGCCAGGTGCTCGAGGCGGGACCGGTCCGCATGGACGTCGGCCGCCACGTCGTCACGGTGGAGGGCGCCGCGGGCGCCGACCCGGTCGAGGTCGCCCTGCCGCTCAAGGAGTTCGACCTGCTCGAGTACCTGATGCGCAACGTCGGCCGCGTACTCACCCGCGCCCAGCTCATCGACCGGGTCTGGGGCGCGGACTACGTCGGCGACACCAAGACCCTCGACGTCCACATCAAGCGGCTGCGGGCCAAGCTCGAGCCCGAGCCGTCCCAGCCGCGGCACCTGCTGACGGTCCGCGGGCTCGGCTACAAGCTCGACGCGTGAGCCCCCGACGGGTGACGGAACGCGACGTCTAGGCTGCTGACGTGCGACTCGGGGTCCTCGACGTGGGGTCGAACACCGTCCATCTGCTCGTCGTCGACGCCCACCGCGGCGCGCACCCGACGGCGCAGTCCTCGACGAAGACCTCGCTGCGCCTCGCCGAGCACGTCAGCGAGGGCCTCCTCGAGCGCAAGGGCGCCGACGCGCTGGTCTCCGCGGTCGCCGAGGCCCGCCGCGAGGCCCGGGCGCTCGCCTGCGACGACCTCCTCGCTTTCGCGACCTCCGCGGTGCGGGACGCGACCAACTCCGACGCCGTCCTCGCCCGGGTCCGCGACGAGACCGGCGTCGACCTGCAGGTGCTCACCGGCCCGGACGAGGCCGCGCTGACCTTCCTCGCCGTCCGCCGTTGGTTCGGGTGGTCGGCGGGCCGGCTCCTCTCGCTCGACATCGGCGGCGGCTCCCTGGAGATGGCGGTCGGGCGCGACGAGGCCCCCGACGTCGCGCTCTCGCTGCCCCTCGGCGCCGGCCGGCTGACCCGCGACTGGTTCGCCTCCGACCCGCCCGAGCGCAAGGAGACCCGGGTGCTCGCGGAGTACGTGCACGACACCGTCGCCCCCGCGGCGGCCGCGCTGCTCGAGGGCGGGCCGCCCGACCGCGCCGTCGTGACGTCGAAGACGTTCCGCTCGCTGGCCCGGCTGACCGGGGCGGCCCCGCGCAGCGCCGGACCGCGGGTGCGCCGCCGCCTCACGGCGGCCGGCCTGCGCCAGGTGGTGGCCTTCATCAGTCGGATGAGCTCGACCGACCTCGCCGAGCTGGAGGGCGTCAGCGCCTCCCGGGCCCACCAGCTCGTGGCCGGCGCGATCGTCGCCCGCGCCGCGATGGACACCCTCGGACTCGAGGAGGTCGAGGTCTGCCCGTGGGCTCTGCGTGAAGGCGTGATCCTCGGCCGACTCGACCAGGTGCCGCTGGACCACGGTCCGTTCGCCGCTGACGGGACGTACGCCACCGTCCGTCCCACCGCGACTGGACGACCGGCCCCGGCCACGGCACGGTGGAACGGATGACGGACGGCCCGCCCCGTCGGGGCTCCCAGCGCAGCGTGGCGGAGCTGCTCGCCGCCTACGGCGCCGAGTCGCGGGGTCCCGCACGTCCCGAGGCGGCCCCCGAGCCCGAGGACCCGTACGGCTCCGCGTACGGCGGGCCCTACGGAACCTACGACGCTCCCGAGCCCGAGCGGGGTGGCGACACGCGGGACGCGTACGGCGACCCGCACGGCTCCTCGTCCTACCGGGGCGGGTCCTACGGCGGCTACGCCTCCGATCCCTACGGCGGGGACGGGTACGGCTACGCGGGGGACCAGGGCCGCTACGCGGACACCGGGTACTACGAGTCCGGGCCCTACGGCGACCCCGGATACGGGTCGACGGGCTACGACGACGGGTACCGCGCGGCCGACCCGCCGTCGTACGGCCCATCCTCGTACGGCGCCTACGGCACGTCCCCGTACGAGTCGGGCGCCTACGACCCGCCGTCGCCGGGGTCCTACGGGGCGGGGCCCTACGCGAGCAGCTACAGCGACCTCGACCGCTCCTACCGCGGCCGCGACGCCTACGCCGCCCCGCCGGCCGGGCGCGACGCCTACGCCGCCCCGCCGGCCGGGCGCGACACCTACGCCGACCCGTACGCCCAGGCGCCCACCGCCTACGCCGCGCCGCCGTCCGCGCCGCCGTCGCCGTCCGCGGTGCCACGCCCGGCGGGTCCGCCTCCGGGCTCGGGGCCCCAGCCGACCAGCGCCGGGCCGACCAACGGCGCGCCGTCGGCCCCCGCGTGGGCTTCCGCACCGGCCGGCCCGGCCCCGCTGCCCACCCGCGCGCCGGAGCCGCAGGCGGCCGGCTCGGCCGCCTCGTCGGCGCCGACCGCGGCGACCCCGGCCGTGTCGGCGGCGCCCACGCAGGCGACCCCGGCCACCTCGGCCGCGCAGTCGGCCCCGGCGTCGGCCGCCACACAGGCCACCCGCTCCGTCCCGCGTCCCGACGACGGCGGGCCGCCCACCGCCGCGTCGTCGCTCGCGCGTCCCGAGAGCGCGGGCCCGCGGAACACCCGCGTCGACGGTCCGGCCGGTCTCGGCCCGGACGCCGACCTGGACGACGAGTACGAGGACTACGACGAGGACGAGGACGAGCTCGCCGAGCGCCCCACCGCGAAGGAGTGGGCCGTCATCGCGGCCCAGCTCGTCGTGGGCGCGCTGCTCGGTGCCGTCCTCTGGATCGCCTTCTCCTACCTGTGGCAGTCCCTGCCCGTCGTGGCGCTGGTCCTCGCGGCCGCCGCCACCGGGGGACTGGTGTTCGGGGTCCGCGCGATGCGGCGGTCGGACGACCTGCAGACGATGGTGCTCGCGATCGTCGTCGGCCTGGTCGTGACCGTGTCCCCGGCGGCGTTCGTCCTGCTCGCCCGATGACCGTGGAGTGGTGACCGTCGCAACGCCCGACCCCGGAGCCGCCCCCGTGGCGCTCTCCACCGCTTCGGTGTACCCGGAGCCCATGTCCGCCGCCTTCGACGCGGCCGCCGAGCTCGGCTACGACGGCGTCGAGCTGATGGTCTGGAACGAGCCGGAGTCGCAGCGCCTGCGCACCGTCGCCCGGCACGCCGAGCGCACCGGGATGCCGGTCCTCGCCGTGCACGCACCCTGCCTCGCGATCACCCAGCGCGTGTGGGGCGCCGACCCCGCCGAACGACTGCGCCGCAGCGTCGTGCTCGCCGCCGGACTGGGGGCGCCGACGGTCGTGCTGCACCCGCCGTTCCGCTGGCAGCGCCGCTACGCCGTCGGCCTGCCCCGCCAGATCGACGAGCTCGAGCGGGCGCACGGCGTGCGGATCGCCATGGAGAACATGTTCCCGCTGCGCCGGGGCCGGGTGAAGGTGTCCAGCTACACCCCCGGGCACGACCCGACGGTGCCCGGCGCCCGCAGCTACACCCTCGACCTCTCGCACACCGCCACCGCCGGTGACGACGCGTTCGCGCTCCTCGAGCGCATGGGCGACCGCCTCGTGCACCTCCACCTCGCCGACGGCACCGGCCTGCCGACCGACGAGCACCTCGTCCCGGGGCGCGGCACGCAGCCGTGCGCGGACGTCCTGCAGCGGCTAGCGCTGACGGGCTACGAGGGCACGGTCGTCGTCGAGATCTCGACGCGGCGCTCGCGGACCCGCAACGAGCGGCTCGACGCGCTCGCCGAGTCGCTGCTGTTCGCCCGCCTGCACCTCGGGACACGCTCGCCACGCTCCCGGGCCTGACGGCTCCGACGTCGAGGGGCACGTCCGGCAGGTCTGCGTGCGCGTGGACCTGCCCCGTGTGCTGGTGATCAACGCAGTGGGGAGGGCGGGCTCGCGTCCTCGCGCCGAGGAGCACACCTGGCAGGTCTGCGGGCCTCCAGACCTGCCCCGTGTGCTGATG
>NZ_JBVPVA010000533.1:0-6094 GCF_055612215.1 Actinomycetospora sp.
CTCGGCGCCGAGGGGCATGCGGTCGAGCTCGCGTCCCTCGCGGGTCCAGGTGTGGGCGTTGGCCACCCGCTCGGCCCACCTCGGTCCCTGCGCCATCGCGTCGATGGCGGGCTCCGGCAGCCCGACCAGTTGTCGCAGCCCCGTCCGGACGGCTGCCGCCGGGTCGCCGGCGGCGAGGTGGGCGTCCATCTCGTCGAGCACCTCGGTGTTCGTCTGGCGCCCGGCGATCGGCCACGGCGGCTCGTAGACCACCAGGGCCGGCGCCGGCAGCCCACCCGCCGCCGCACCGAGCAGACACACCGCGCCCGAGGAGTTCGCGGCGAGGACCGCCTCACCCTCGAACGCGCGGGCCACCGCCGCGAGGTCCTCGTGCTCGCGCTCGAAGGAGTAGGGCCCGGCATCTCCCGAGTCGCCCTTGCCGCGCCGATCCATCAACCAGACCGAGAACTCCCCGGCGAGGTCGCGGGCGACCTCGGCCCACAGCGCCCGGCCACTGGCACCGCCCGGGACGGTGACCATCGTGCGCGGCCCGTCGGTGACCTGTTCCAGGGCGATGGCGGTGCCGTCGGCGGAGGTGACGTAGCGCAGGGCAGCCCGATCGGTGCTCATCGGGGCGCCGCGACGTCGACCAGGACGTCCTCCGGAGCGAGCAGGTCGTCGGCGTTGTGGTCGGCGTGACGATGGATCACACGCCAGCGTCCGCCCTCCCGACGGAACAGGTGGGTGACCCGGAGCGCGATGTCGCCCGCCTCGTCGTGACCGACCACGGTGGCCCGTCCGCGTTCGATGCCCACCGCGTAGCCCAGGTCCCCGGTGCTGCCCACGGCGAGCGGCTCGTAGGTCACCGAGCCCGCCCGGAACCGCGCGGACGCCCACTCGAGTCGGGGGGCGACCTCGGCCCATCCCCGTCGGCTGCGCCCGTAGCCACCGAAGATCGTGACGTCGTCCGCGTGGGACCACAGGGCCTTGAAGGGCTCGGGGTCGCCGGTCAGGAAGGTCGAGCTCGCCGCCGCGACCTCCTCGATGGCCTCGAGCAGGGTGTCGTCGACCACGGTCCGCTCCTGTCGTGGTGGTCCGGCTGGGTCTCGGTCTCGTGCGCACGGTGCGCCGGACATCCGGGGAAATCGACCGCCGGACGGGCGCCGCGCCGGGCCGGCCGGGTGATCCGGACCCGTCCTCCGGAGCCGACGCCGCCCCGGCCGTAGGCTGAGCGCCGTACGACGTCGAGTCGCCCCCGGAGGCCGGAAGCAGTGCAACGCTGGCGCGGTCGTGACGGCGTCCCCCCGGGCTGGGGCCGCTGCGTGGTCACCATCGGCGTGTTCGACGGCGTGCACCGCGGCCACCAGCAGCTCATCGCGCGCGCCACGCAGCGGGCCCGCGAGCTCGGTGACCTGCCGACGGTGCTCATCACGTTCGACCCGCACCCCAGCGAGGTCCTGCGCCCGGGGTCGCACCCGGCGCAGCTCACCACGCTGACCCGGCGTGCCGAGCTGGTCGCCGAGCTCGGCGTCGACGCCTTCTGGGTGCTGCCCTTCACCCACGAGTTCGCGCACGTCGCCCCGGCCGAGTTCGTCCACGAGCTGCTGGTCGACCGGCTGCACGCCTCGGCGGTCGTCGTCGGGCGCAACTTCACCTACGGCTACAAGGCGGCCGGTGACGTCACCGAGATGCAGCGGCTGGGGCAGCGGTTCGGGTTCGAGGCGATCGGGCTCGACCTCGTCGCCGACGGCGACCGGGGCCGCACCGTGACGTTCTCGTCCACCTACATCCGCAGCTCCATCGCGGCCGGCGACGTCGAGGCGGCGGCCGACGCGCTCGGCCGGCCCCACCGCGTCGAGGGCGTCGTCGTCCGGGGCGACCAGCGGGGCCGCGAGCTCGGCTACCCGACGGCGAACGTGGCGGCCACCGAGCACGCGGCGATCCCCGCCGACGGGGTCTACGCCGGGTGGTTCGTGCGCCCGGGGCGCGACGGCGGCGAGGAACGCCTCCCGACCGCGGTCTCGGTGGGCAGCAACCCCACCTTCTCCGGCCAGGTCCGCACGGTCGAGGCGTTCGTCCTCGACCACACCGAGGACTTCTACGGCCAGCGCGTGGGCGTGGACTTCGTCGGGAAGGTGCGCGGGATGGCCCGCTTCGACTCGATCGAGGAGCTCATCACCGCGATGGACGGCGACGTCGCGACCACGCGCGGACTGCTCGGCCTGTCCGGCTGAGACCCGCGGGGTGCGCCTGTTCGTCGCGGTCGTGCCCGACGCGGCGGTGGACCGCGCCGTCGACGCCGCGCTCGAGGTCGCGCTGCGGCGGGCTCCCGACGCCGGGCGCTGGCGCCCGGTCGCGTCGTCGCGTCGGCACGTGACCCTGCGCTTCCACGCCGACGCGGACCCGGCCGAGGTGTCCACGGACCTGCGGACGGCCCTGGCCGGGCGGGGCGCGCCGACCCTGCGCTGCGCGGGCGCCGGGGTGTTCGGCACCGCGCTGTGGCTCGGCGTCCACGCCGACGACCCCGCGGGCTGGGCCGGCCTCGTCGCCGCGACCGGGGCCGACCCCGAGGCCCACGTCGCCCACCTCACCGTCGCCCGGGCCCGCGGCGCCGTCCCCGCGGTCCCGCCCGGTCTCGCCGGGCACCGGGGACCGGCGTGGACCGCGGGCGAGGTCGTGCTCGTCGCGAGCGGGGTGCCCTACCGCGTCGTGGACCGGTTCCCGCTGGTGGGCGGGGGTGCCCGACCGGGTGGGGAGACGGGCGGCGACGGGCCCGTCGGACCCCACGGGTAGACTCGGAGGTGATCCGGCTGCGGTCCGTGGCGGCCGGACGCGCGGGACGGGGCGCCGATCGGCGCTCCCGCTCACCGACGCACCAGCACACGGCACCGGCCGGGCGGCCCACGCCGCCCGGACGGGCAGGACCTCCGACACACCGAGGAGCAGTAACCGACGTGGCACTGACCACCGAGCAGAAGAGCGCGATCCTCGCCGACTACGGCGTGCACACCACCGACACGGGCTCGCCCGAGGCGCAGGTGGCGCTGCTGACGCAGCGGATCATCCAGCTCACCGAGCACCTGAAGATGCACAAGCACGACCACCACTCGCGGCGCGGACTGCTGCTGCTGGTGGGTCGTCGCCGCCGGCTGCTGAAGTACGTGGCCTCGGTGGACGTCTCGCGCTACCGGTCGCTCATCGAGCGTCTGGGTCTGCGCCGCTGATCCCCGGGCCGCCCACGTCGAGTGACGCGGGCGGCCCGATCTCGTCCGACACAACGACACACGAGCCCCGCCACCGCACCAGTCGGCGGCGACCGGTCCGACCCGGTCCTCGGTAGTGGCCCCCGGACCCCGTCCGAGGGCTTCGATCGAAGACCGGTCACGCCGGTGAGTCCGACGGCGGCCCCCGACGCGAGGGGGCGCGTGGCGGCGGGGCCTCCCTCAGGAGGAAACCCCACCCATGGCGAATTCCGCCTCACCGGCCGCCGTCGACACCGAGACCGGTGTCCACGAGACCACCGCCGTCCTCGACAACGGGGCCCACGGCAGCCGCACCATCCGCTTCGAGACCGGCCGCCTGGCCCGCCAGGCCGCCGGCGCCGTCGTCGCCTACCTCGACGACGAGACGATGCTGCTCTCGGCGACCACCGCCTCGAAGCGGCCGAAGGACAACTTCGACTTCTTCCCGCTCACCGTCGACGTCGAGGAGCGGATGTACGCGGCCGGGCGCATCCCCGGCTCGTTCTTCCGCCGCGAGGGCCGCCCCTCGACCGACGCGATCCTGACCTGCCGTCTCATCGACCGGCCGCTGCGCCCGACCTTCGTGTCGAACCTGCGCAACGAGGTCCAGGTCGTCGTGACGATCCAGAGCCTCAACCCGCAGGACCCGTACGACGTGCTGGCGATCAACGCGGCGTCGGCGTCCACCCAGATCTCGGGCCTGCCCTTCGACGGGCCGGTCGGCGCGACGCGCATGGCCCTCATCGGCGAGCAGTGGGTCGCGTTCCCGACCTGGAAGCAGCTCGAGGACGCCGTGTTCGACATGGTGATCGCGGGCTCGATCACCGCGGACGGCTCCGACGTCGCGATCTCCATGGTCGAGGCCGAGGCCACCGACCACGCGCTCACGCTCATCGCGGGCGGTGCCCCGGCGCCCACCGAGGACGTCGTGGCCGCCGGCATGGAGGCTGCGAAGCCGTACCTGCGCACGCTGTGCGAGGCGCAGAAGAACCTGTACGACTCGGTCGACGTTGCGACGAAGGACTACCCGACCTTCCCGCCGTACCAGGACGACGTGCTCTCCGCCGTCACCTCCGCGGCCGGCGACGAGCTCGCCCGCACGCTCACCATCGCGGGCAAGCACGAGCGCGACGAGGCCCAGGACGCCCTCAAGGAGCGCCTGGTCACCGAGCTCGGGCCGAAGTTCGAGGGCCGCGAGAAGGAGATCGGCGAGGCCTTCCGCTCGCTGACCAAGTCCACGGTCCGCAAGAAGATCCTGACCGACGGCTTCCGCATCGACGGCCGCGGCGTCACCGACATCCGGCCGCTGGCCGCCGAGGTCGAGGTCATCCCGCGGGCGCACGGCTCGGCGCTGTTCGAGCGCGGCGAGACCCAGATCCTGGGCGTCACCACGCTGAACATGCTCCGGCTCGAGCAGAACATCGACTCGCTCGGCCCGGAGACCACCAAGCGCTACATGCACCACTACAACTTCCCGCCGTTCTCCACTGGCGAGACCGGGCGCGTCGGCTCGCCGAAGCGCCGCGAGATCGGCCACGGCGCCCTGGCCGAGCGCGCGCTCGTGCCGGTGCTGCCCACCCGCGAGGAGTTCCCCTACGCGATCCGGCAGGTCTCGGAGGCGCTGAGCTCCAACGGCTCGACGTCGATGGGCTCGGTCTGCGCCTCGACGATGTCGCTGCTCAACGCCGGTGTGCCGCTCAAGGCGCCGGTGGCGGGCATCGCCATGGGTCTGGTCTCCGGCGAGGTCGACGGCAAGGAGACCTTCGTCGCGCTGACCGACATCCTCGGCGCCGAGGACGCGTTCGGGGACATGGACTTCAAGGTCGCCGGCACCAAGGACTTCGTCACTGCGCTGCAGCTGGACACCAAGCTCGACGGCATCCCGTCCGAGGTGCTCGGCAAGGCGCTGACGCAGGCCCGCGGCGCCCGCCTGGCGATCCTCGACGTGATGTCCGAGGCCATCGACGCGCCCGACGAGATGAGCGACTACGCGCCGCGCATCACGACGGTGAAGGTGCCGACCGACAAGATCGGCGAGGTCATCGGCCCGAAGGGCAAGATGATCAACTCGATCACCGAGCAGACCGGCGCCGACATCTCGATCGAGGACGACGGCACGATCTACGTCGGTGCGGCGGACGGGCCGAGCGCCCAGGCCGCGGTCGACATGATCAACGCCATCGCCAACCCGCAGATGCCGAAGATCGGCGAGCGCTACCTGGGCACCGTGGTCAAGACCGCGGCGTTCGGCGCCTTCGTCTCGCTGGTGCCCGGCCGCGACGGCCTGGTCCACATCTCGAAGCTCGGCGGCGGGAAGCGGATCGGCAAGGTCGAGGACGTCGTGAACGTCGGCGACAAGATCCGCGTCGAGATCACCGACATCGACAACCGCGGCAAGATCAGCCTCGTGCCGGTCAAGGAGGAGGACGCCGCGGAGGCGACCCCCGCCGACGGTCCGACCGAGGACGCCCCCGAGGGCACCGGCGCCGAGGGCGCCGGGGTCCCGCCGGCCGAGCCCGCCACCTCCGGCGCCGTCACCGGCGCCATCGGCGGACCGCGCTCCTGAGCGGAGACACGCGGCGCCGTACGCCGGCGGCGCACGCGACAGCGGAGCGTGCGGCGCCGGAACGGCCTGCCGGCCAGACACAGCACCCGCGGCGCCGCACGCCGGCCGCGCACGCGACGGAGGAGCGTGTGGCGCCGGAACGGCTTGCCGCGGAGACACAGCACCCGGCCCCCGGCGTGGCACGCACCGTGCTGCCCGGGGGCCTGCGGGTCGTCACCGAGCACGTCGCCGGGGCCCGGTCGGCCTCGGTCGGGCTCTGGGTCGACGTCGGGTCGCGGGACGAGCCGGGCTTCGACCCGGCCTCGCG
>NZ_JBVPVA010000592.1:0-5169 GCF_055612215.1 Actinomycetospora sp.
TCACCCGGGCCACCCAGATCCGCAAGCTCCGGATGCCCGCCCCGCGCGTCGCGGTCGGCGAGGCGGTGGCCTGACCCTGGCCGTCCGCACCCTCGTCCTCGGGGGGACGCGCTCCGGGAAGTCCGCGTGGGCGGAGTCGCACCTCGCGGGCGGCGAACTCGCCCGTACCCCAACGCGTCCTCGGCGGACGAGGACGGGCCGGGGCCCGAGCCGTCAGGCTGTTGTGCTCAACCCGGCCCACCGGTACGCACTCGCCGGGACCGGCGCGCCGACGCGGCGGGTGTCGGGTCTCGCGGCGCCGGCTACACCGGACTGTCCACGTGCGGGTCGGTCTGGACCTGTCCGCGTTGTGCGGCCAAGATCGCTGCCCACCGCGCTACCGATGTCGCCGATGTCACGGCCGCCATCTACTCCTCAGGATGCTCCGCCTACCTGGCCACCCTCACTTACTATGCGCCGCAACTGCTCTCGAGTCCTCCGGGGCACTCTGGGACGTCTGCTTCGACGCCTTCCCGTGGCCGTCCCAGGTCCCGCGCTGCTCGAGCCGCTGGCAGCTACGCCATCCGACGCCGCCCACAGCCGTAGCAGTCGTGGAGCTTCCGCCAGCCGGCGTTGATGATCCGACCTGTGGTCTCCCGCACGTGCTCGCACCAGAACCCGTTGACCCACCGAAAGTGCAACCGGGTCGCGAACCTCAGCCCGCCGACCCTCCACCCGTACTCCATCGGCCCATCGTGCCCAACTGGATTTGACCCCTCGCGCTCGGCCCCTTCTTGCGCCTGGCCGGCACGCTGCGTGGGTTCCGCGGTCTTCGCTTCCCGCTCCTCGTGACGCGAGCGACTGCGGGCTTGTGACTCGCGCCGCCTGCGCGGCGCGGTCGGCACGCCGTGCCGGTGGGAGGAGGTCCGCATTGTGTCGATAACGGCAACGCTGGGGCACGGCTGGCGCTGCCCGATAGGGCGGACGCGTCCATCGTGTCGCCCTGCGAGAGTCTGCGACGAGGGAGGCCGTGCCCGCGATCAGCGAGGTCTCCATGAGCGCCGTCGACGTGCGACGGTCTCCGTCGGAGAATCGCTTGGTGGCCGGCCAGGGGGTTGCCGCTGCACCCCACATCACGTGGACAGCCACGAGCCGGGTCGGGGCCGTTAGCCGGCGACATCCGCGGCCGGCCGTGGCCGGGGGCCCTGGAGCTCTCCCCTTCTCCGACGCCCTCCCCGGCCGGGTAGAGGGGGCCGGGGCCTTCGGTGATGGAGCCCGGGGTTCACGGTCGGAGGGAGATCGGTCTGGACGGGGCCCAGTTCCTCCGGCGGGCGCAAGGGCGGCGCATTCCGACTGTCAGGTCACACCTTCGGCTAATGGCGCGGCGAGCCGCGAGGCCCCGACGCTCCGGGCCTTGACACCGCGATAATGCGTGTAGGGCAGCTGTTCGGGGTGCTCGATCTCCGCCTCGAGCAGCGCCTGTGCCATCGGCCTATGAGGCGGTCAACCTGCTGGTCACGGGGTCAAGCGTGACCCCGCGGTGGCGATCGAGGCGCAGCTGAGTCGTGCCCCTACAACGACACGTGACCGGTCCCTGGACACCACGTCGCACCCGAACGTGGTCAACGAGCTCCTGCCCGGAGTAGTGACCGCCGCGCCGTGACCGTGCACACCCCACAGTAGGCTTGCGGGGTTGAGCCGGAACGATCTGGAGCGGCGGGCCGTTCAGCATGCCGTGAGCTCTTGGACTGCAGCGACACGTCGCGCACTCGCCGTCCTGCTAGCAGTCGCCGCTGTGGTGTGGGTGCTGGTGGATAAGGCGGTAGCCGAGGGCCCGACGCTGGTGGTGCTAAGCGCACACCACGGCGTCACCGCCTCCGACTTGCTCTCGGTCGCCGCGATGGGGCTGGCCGCGATGGTCTGGCCGTGGGGCCTTGCGCGACGCCCGAGAGGTCGCAGCGGCTCACGCACGGATCGAGGGTGACGGCTCGGGTCGTGTGACCGGTGTCCGTCATCGCTGGTCCTCCCCCCGGGACATGCCCGGAGCATCAGGACCGGGTACACCGAAGATTAGGTCAGTCCCGCTTTGTGCGGTCGAGGCGAGACTATTGCCGCAGGTCTTCCTCTGGGTGGTCGTGGAGGTAGGTCGCAAGCTGGCGGCGGAGGTCATGCAGGTTCCACCAGCGGGTGCCGTCGTCGCTGACGCGGGCGGGGGTGATTATTTCCGCGTCGGCCCACTTGTGGAGCTGCTGCGGCTTGGCTCGTAGTGCTTCTGCGGCGGCGGCGCTGTCGATCAGTGGCCGGGGGTCGTCGGTGGCGCTCATGGCGGGCTCCTTGAGGAGAGTCGGGGCAGGGAGCGGGTGTTGGCCGGGGATGTCGAGCAGATGTTTGCACCGGGACCGCGGCGGGACGTTTCGACGGCTCTACGTCAACGAACATCAGGGCCGCGAAAGGACGTTGCGGGCGGTTGATGATGAGAACTAGCGTCGGCCCGACAGCCCCATCAAGCGGTCGTCCCCCGGAGACCCTCTAGCGACCTGAGCCTCCGTGGCCCTCGAGGTGCGCCGAGGTTGTCCGGTTGCGGTGTGCTTATGCCGCGGCGCGCAGGTCGGCGGGTGCCGCGTGCGGGCGCCTGATGGTGCCAGGGTCTCGCGGGTGACGACGGTGCGCGGGACCGCGGGGTCGGCCCGCCGGACGAGCCCGGTCGCCGGCCACGTGATCGCGGCGCGGCGGGCGGTCGCCGCGACGCTGGACCGCCCGCTCGCGTCGTACTACATCGTCCTCGGTCTCACCGTGGTCCTCGCCGGTCTCGGGCTGGTCATGGTGCTCTCCGCGTCGTCGATCGACTCCCTCGCCCGCACCGGCAACCCCTACGGCGTCTTCGTCCACCAGGTCGTCTACTGCGCCGCGGGCGGGGTGGCGTTCGTGCTGGTCGGGCGGGTGCCGGTGCGGGGGTGGCGCACGGCGAGCCCGTGGCTGCACGCGGGCGCGCTGCTCGCGCTCGCCGCCGTCCTCGTGCCCGGGCTCGGCTCGGCGGCCGCGGGTGCGCAGAAGTGGTTCGTCGTCGCCGGGCTCTCCCTGCAGCCCAGCGAGCCGGCGAAGCTCACGCTCGTGCTCTGGGGCGCCCACGTCCTGCTCGCCCGCCGCGGGCCCGGGGCGGGACGCGGCGCCCGGGGCGGCCAGACCCTGCTGCCGGTGGTGCCGGTCGCGCTGCTGACCGCGGGCCTCGTCGTCGTCGAGCCCGACCTCGGATCCGCGCTGGGCATCGTCGTCGTGCTGTTCGCGCTGCTGTGGTTCGCCGGGGTGCCCGCACGGCTGCTGGGGCTGCTCGGTGCGGGAGCGCTGGCGGCGGTCGGGGTGCTCGCGGTGACCGCGAGCTACCGCCTCGAGCGCCTGACGTCGTTCCTCGGCAACGGCGGGGACGACTCGCTCGGCGCGGGCTACCAGTCCCAGCAGGCGCTGTACTCGCTCGCCGACGGCGGGCTGCTCGGCGACGGGCTCGGCCAGGGCGCCGCGCAGTGGAGCTACCTGCCCAACGCCTCCAACGACTTCATCTTCGCGATCCTCGGCGAGGAGCTCGGCCTGGTCGGCGCCGTCGCCGTGCTCGGGCTCTTCGCCCTGCTCGGGTGGGTGGGCCTGCGGATCGCCGCGCGCACCGTCGATCCCTGGAACCGCGTCGTCGTCGCGACCCTCACCGTCTGGCTCGTCGCCCAGGCCGTCATCAACATCGGCTACGTGCTGGGACTGCTCCCGGTCACCGGCATCACGCTCCCGCTGATCTCCGCGGGCGGCAGCTCGGTGATCGTCAGCATGGTCTCCCTCGGGCTGCTGGCCGCGGCCGCCCGGGACGAGCCCGACGCCCGCGTCGCCCTCGCCCGCAACCCTTAAGGCCTGGCCTTGACTGGGACAGCTTGGCAGTGTGACCGGTCCACCCGGGCGGTTGTCGCCGGGCGTCTGGCTCGGTGGCATACCGATGCTCCGGTGACCCCCTGCTGCAAATCTTGTCGTTCATCGACACTTGGAGCGTTCTTTCGAGCGGAGATTGAGGGCTCTTCCGGATTCAGATGCCAGAGGTCCGCAGTGCAGTAGGGAGCGCGAAACCACGCCGACGATGTCGTCGAGGGCGTCGAACAGGGCGGTGATGATGCGCGGGCAGATGCGGGTGGCGCCCCGGGCCGGCAACTCGCGGCGAACCGCGGCGGTGAACCGGGCCAGTCCCATCCGCCGGGCCGGGGCGAGATCACCGCCGTGGCTCTTATGCAGCGCCACCGCCAGCGCGGCGTACCACGACGCGGATGCCAGCGGCTGGCCGCGGCCTCGAGCGCGGACGACGCCTGAAGCCCCGGTGGTCCTTTCTCGCCGGAACCGTGAGCCGGACGATCACCCGACGGGGCCGGCGCGTTCCGGCCCGCGCAGCTGGCCGCAGCAGGCGAAGCTGTGGAAAGCACAGGTGCCGCGATCGGTTCGGCTCGGCGACCTCGCCGCCTCGATCGCCGGCAAGCGATCCGCCCGGGCGCTGGTCACTGCCCGGTTCAAGGAGCCGGCCGGCGGCGTAGGCCGCTGCGGCGGTGAACACCCGGTGGGCGTAGTCGTCGGAGGCGTTGTAGGACAGCACTGCAGCGGTCCAGCCTGGGCCCTGGCCAGGTCGCGGCGCCCAGCGCACAGGTAGCGGCCCGCGGTGACCGCGGCGTCATCGGTCATCGACCTGGTCATGGTGGACGAGGCGCACCGCGCGTCGTTACGTCGCCCCTATCTGAGTGGTCGCCGGCTCCGGTGACGATGCCGGCGATGAGCGGCACCGCTGACGGGGCCGGCGGGCCACCTGGCCACGTTGCGGGCTCCGCAGCGGGCCCCCGACGACGGGGTTGGTGGGCCGGGACGCGGTGGTGCGGCCATCAGCGACCGGTGTCGGTGTCGGTGTCGGTGTCGGTGTCGGTGTCGTGGGTGAGCTGTTGGGCCAGCCGGCGGGTTTGGTGGATCAGGATGGCCAGGACCGCGAGCAGCTCCAGCGCGATCAGCGCCGCCAGCAGATGTGTTCCCGCGGCGGGTAGCCCCTCACCGGCGGCGGTGTCGAGCAGCCACAGCCCGAGACCGGCCCCGGCGAGCCCGCCGACCACCAGGCCGGCGGGCATCCGCCGACGGGCTGGCGCCGCGCGACCGGTTCGGCGCTCCGGTAGTGACCGTGGCGCC
>NZ_JBVPVA010000626.1:0-4119 GCF_055612215.1 Actinomycetospora sp.
ACCACAGCTGCGGGCGGTTGACGAAGCCGAGCAGCGGGGCGGTCAGCAGACCGACGGTGATCAGGCCCAGCACGACGTAGCAGGCGAGCGTCACGGGACGTGGTCGGCGCATACCTCACTGTGAGGTGAGCGTCAGGCCGATGGCAACGGCTCGTCCGTGACGAGCCGGTTTCGGTCCGCCGCGCCCGTCAGGCCCGCTGGCCGAGGGTGTGACGCAGGAGGACCACCTCGGCGGTGTCCCGGCTGCCCTCGCGCGACCGGACGTGGACCTCGTCGACGAAGCAGAGCTCCGCGATGCGGTGGCGCGCAGCGGTGAGATCGGGGAGCGCCAGGCCGACGGGCAACCAAACCCGGACCACGACGGCCCCGTTCCGGGCGGCGCTGCGGAGCACCGTCGGTGTGCGCCCGCGGCGGTTGGCCACGCGGAGCTCGAGGAAAGCCGTCCGCAGCCGCCGCTCGAGGACGACGCGCCACGCCTGCTCCGCGAGCAGTTCCCGGACCTCCGGCACGGCGGTGCTCGCCAGCATGATCAGGACGACCGCGCCGACGTCCTCCACCGACCCGGACCCGGCCCACACCGCTGCGGGGAGCGCGGTCACCGTCGCAGCGAGGAAGGCTCGGGTGCGCAGACGCAACAGCACCCACCACGGAGCTCCGGGCTCGTGCGGATGGCCCCGCTCCCCCCAGTCGCCGGGGTCGTGCCACCGCCCGGTCACGCGACGCTCCTCGTGCGCGACCGTCCGGACCTCGTGGTGCACCACATCGCCGACCCCCGAACCGTCGTGCCGTCCCGGACCGCCTCAGTGTTCCCGCTCGCCCTGCCTACATGATGCCCACGTGTGGGGTTGGTATGTGATCGTTGCTTGATGCATTGAGGTAGGTTGACAAACCTACGCGGTGTCGACGGCTGTGGCGGGCCCCGCGCAGCAGCCCCGACGCTCTCTGAGATGCTCCGGGCGTGCCCCGCGATCTTGTCGACCGCGCACGCGAACGGTGGACGACGATCCGGCGTACCGCCTGGTCGGCACGATCCAGGGGACGGTCGGCGACCGCCCGCGCCACGGTGGGGGCCGTGGAGACGGACGACCTCGATGCGCGGAGTCCCGACGCGCCGCACCCCACCGCGGGGTGGTGCTGGCACGGGACCCCTCGAACGCCTACCCTACGTCGTCATGCCTTCCTTCCTACTCATCGCCTACCTGCGATGAGTGGGGCCCAGGCCATGATCGCCGAGGGCGGTTTCGGGCCCGTGCTGCGGGAGGCCCGCCGGCGCGCCGGCCGCACGCAGGACGAGATCGCCCGGAGCCTCCGCGTGCAGCGGGCCACGATCTCGCAGTGGGAGACGAACCGGCACCTGCCCTCGCGGGAGAACCTCGGGAGGCTCGCGGACATCCTCGACGCCCGGGACGAGCTCGTCGGCGCCTTCGACTCGGAGCGCACCCGCAGTGTCGCGCCGCCGCCCCTGCCGGCCCCGGCGGGTGTCCCGGGGACGTCCCTCTACGACGTGCACCGGCTGCTCGGGCGGGTCCTGGTCGGGGAACTGGTGGACGACGAACGCGGGCACCCCCTGGGGTGGCGGCGCGACTTCAACCACGAGCTCCCCCCGAGCGCCTTCACGAGCGCCTCGGCGGTCCGCCTCCTCGTCATGCTCCAGGACCCGCCCTACGTCGACCGTCACGCGCTCGGGCGGTCGCTGCTCGCGTTCCACCTCGAGACCGGCGGGTGGGGCACCCGCACCATCGGGCTGCGCCCGGAGGCGACCGCCGTCGTGATCGACGCGCTCGACCGGCTCGGCGCCGACTTCGACACGGACACGGCCCTCGCCGAGCTCGGTGCCCTGCTCGGAGACGTCCTCGACGGCCGGACACGCGCCGTGCCGACCTACGTCGTCACGGAGGCCCTCAGCGTCACCGCCCGCCTCCGGCCGAAGCTCGGGCTGGCCGAGGCACTCGCGAGAGCGCTCCTGGAGAGCCGGGACACGACCGGGAGCGCATGGCCCGAGAAGCGGCCGGCCGTCGAGGGCGCGATCCCGGAGATCTCCACGGCGCACACGGCCCGGGCCATGACCGTCCTCGCACACGCGATCGAGCGCGGGCTCGAGGACCCCGACGGCACCTACGCCGCCGCCGTGACGCGTGCACAGGAGTGGCTGGAGCAGCACGCCGACCTCGTTCCCGTGCGGGAGAACGTCGCGTCGAGCGGGCAGCCCGACCTGGAGATACGTCACTTCACGCCGGCCCTGGTCGTGCACGCGCTGGCCTCGGTGCCGGATCCGTCGTGGCCGTTGCTCCACGAGGCCCTCGACCGGGTCTGGCAGGCCTACAACCCGTCGCTCGGCCGCTGGCAGTGGCCGAACGGGGACGTCCCGGTCTGGTTGCAGCTCGACGCCCTCCGTGCGGTGACCGTCGCGCACGCCCGGCTCACCCGCGTCCCCGTCGTCCTGTCGGGCGCGTCGTGAGCACCCCGACGGCGGTCGCGGCGGCCGGGATCGTCGAGCTGATCGACGTCTGCACCGACATCGACGACTACCGGAGCGCCGTCGAGCTCGTGCGGGACCACCCCGACGAGGTGCTCGACCTGTTGCGGGTCGCCCGTGACGACGACCTCGCCGCCGTGGCCGCGCGCTCCTACCGCCACCCCAACGGCTTCGCCAAGATCGTGCTGCACGAGTCGGGACCGGAGGGCTCCTCGGTCCGACTCCACGTCTGGCCCACCGTCGGGGTCCACGAGGAGTTCGAGGACGTCCCGCGCGGCGACACGGCCCCGCACGGGCACCGGTGGAAGTTCGCGTCCACGGTGCTCGCCGGCACCGGGCTGCTCGTCGAGGAGTTCACGGTGGACGGATCCGGCGCACTCCACCACCGCTTCGTCTTCGACCCCGCGTCCCGTGCCGAGCTGCGGGCGGACGGCGAGGACCACCTGACCAGCCGGGAGTTCTGGGTCCGCGACCGGGACGACCTCTACGGGTGCGACACCGACGTGATCCACACGGTGGCGCCGATCGACGACCACACGACGGCGACGTTGGTCCTGCAGGGCCCGGTCGAGGAGACCGCCGCACTGGTCTTCCTGCGCCCGGACGCCGTGCCCGACCCGTGCCGCATGCCACTGGGAGAGGCCGTGATCGCGAGCCTGATCGACGAGGTGATCACCGCGATGGCGCCGTCCACGGCCCGCTCGACCGCCGTCCTGGACCCGGCCGTCCCCTGACTCCGCACGCGTCGGCGACACGACGCATCCCCTGGCCGGACCTAGTCTCGGACGGGGGGCAGGTGGAGGCGACGGAACCCGGGGGGCCTGATGACGTCCACGGAACGGTTCGGGGTCCGCGGCTTCCTCGAGCACATCGGGAGCATCGCCCCGCCACGGGACTCCTCAGCGCCCGACCTCGACGACCTCGTCGCCGTCGTCTCGGCGAGCGTCGCGTCCGGGCACCTCCCCGACGTGCTCCGGGCCGTGCGCACGGAGGCCGCCCGGTCGACGGCGGTGACCGAGGAGTGCACCTGGCACCCGCTCGGATTCGCGAAGCTCGTGCTGGGCCACCTGCCCGGCACCTCGGTCCGTCTCCGACTGCACATCTGGGACGACCGTGCGGGGGCCGACGAACCGCAGAACGACCCGCACTCGCACTGCTGGCGCTTCGCGTCGGTCGTGGTCGGGGGCGGACCTCTCGAGGTCGTGCACTTCGAGGAGCGGGCCGACGGGACGGAGTTCCGTCGCCTCGAGTACCGGCCCGCCCGGGGGGAGATGGTGCCGTCCGGCACGAGGCGGTTGGGCGTCGTCGAGACGATGCGCCGGGGCCGGGACACCCCGTACCGGTGTGACCACGGCACGGTGCACACGATCGCCCCGGTCGACCCGTCGATCGTGACGACGACGCTCATCGCCCAGGGGCCGGAGGTCGCGTCGAGCACGCCGGTCTATCGCGACCGGGACGGCTCCGAGATCACCGGGCGGCAGCGGGTGACACCCGAGCAGCTCAGGAGGCTCGTCACCGGCGCGCTGGCGCAGGCCTGACGGGCGGCCGATCGCTGCCTCGACAGCGGGACGGGTCCCACCCCGCTCACTCGCGGCGGTGCCTGCCCCCGGTCTCGCGCCCCGGGGGGACGGCCCGCGGTG
>NZ_JBVPVA010000630.1:0-1452 GCF_055612215.1 Actinomycetospora sp.
CGGCGGGGGCGGTCGGCGAGCGGCCAGAGCAGCGACACCGTCGGGGCCCGGCCGGCCGGGGGCAGCGGGGTCGCCGCGCCCCCGGGCACGCCGGCGACCGGCAGCAGCAGGCGGGCCGCGGCGACCCGGGCGGGCGCGGCCGCGGTCCCGGGGGTGCCGTTGACCTCGACCACCACCGGGTAGACGCCGGGTGTCGTGAGGGCCAGCGAGGAGTCGGAAGACCCGCTCAGCGGGACACGGACGGTGAACGGCAGGTCCGCCTCGGGGTCGAGCACCGCGACGACGGGGGTGAACCCCGGGGCCGCCGTCCCGGGGCCGTCCGCGGAGACCGCGCCGTCGAGGGCCGCGCCGACCGCGCGGTCGGTCGACACCGCCGCGCCGCGCTGCACCCGCACCCCGACGTCGCGGACCGGGACCGCCCCCCGGTTCGTGACGTGCCCCGTGACCACGAGCTCGCCCGGTCCGTCGCCGGTGACCACCCGTGGGGTGGCGGCGTCGAGGATCAGCGCGACGCCGCCGGGAGCCGCCTCCTGGGCGGACGCGACCCCGGGGAGCAGCACCGCGAGGGCGACGAGGGCCGCGACCAGCAGTGCGGAGGACCCGGCCCGGCACCCGTCGAGGACCCGGCCGGCGGCCGCGGGTCCCCGGGGGGTCACGCGGACTCCTCCAGGATCTCCGCCGCGAGCCGCACCAGCCGCCGTTCGTCGGCATAGGCCAGCCGTGACCCCAGCTCGGGCAACGGCACCCAGGCGACCTCGGTGACCTCGACGTCGGCGTCGGAGAGCTCGCCGCCGGTGGCCGAGAGCAGGAAGTGCTGCACCGTCTTGTGCACGCGCCGGTCCTCGGCGACGAACCAGTAGTCGATGCTGCCGAGCGGGGCCTGCACGGCCGCGATGATGCCGGTCTCCTCCTCGACCTCGCGCACCGCCGCCTGCTCCGCGGTCTCGCCCTCCTCGATGTGGCCCTTGGGCAGCGACCACAGCAGCCGGCCGCGGCGGTCGAGCCGCCCGATGAGCGCGGCGCAGTTGTTCGCGGCGTCGACGACGAGGCCTCCCGCCGAGTACTCGTCGACCGTGCGCATCCGCCGCCGCGGACCGCGCCGACGGCGGTCGGCGGAGCGTCGCGACGACGGAGGCATTCCGCGATCGTACGGCGCACGACCGCTCGGCGGGCGGCCTCGTCGTCGATCCCGCGCACCGCTGCGCCGCGCTCATCGGCCGCCTCGACCGGCGGGGCCGCCTCCTGTGGTCGCTGCCGAAGGGCCACATCGAGGAGGGCGAGACCGCGGAGCAGGCGGCGGTGCGCGAGGTCGAGGAGGAGACCGGCATCATCGCGACGGTGCAGGCCCCCCTCGGCAGCATCGACTACTGGTTCGTCGCCGAGGACCGCCGCGTCCACAAGACGGTGCAGCACTTCCTGCTCTCGGCGACCGGCGGCGAGCTCTCCGACGCC
>NZ_JBVPVA010000927.1:0-11570 GCF_055612215.1 Actinomycetospora sp.
ACCGCCGGCCGCCGCGCGTCCCGGCGATCAACCACGTGCGCGTCCCCGCCCTGGGCTCGCTGGTCCTGGGCCTGATCTACCTGCCCACGATCACCCGGCACGGCGAGGACGCCCTCCGGTTCACCTCGGGCCTGGACGCGGCCGGCATCTTCCGGCACTGGCTGCTGATCACGGCAGCGCTCTTCCTCGGCAGCGCGGTCGTCTACGCCGTGCGGCTGGGCGCCGCGGCCCGACGTGGAGGTGCTCGCCGGGACCGCGACGACGCCGTCCCGGCCGCGGCGCCGCCCGCAGCCGAGGAGGCCGAGCACCCGCGCGCCGAATCCCACGACGCCGGCGCCCGGTCCGATCCCTGATCCCTGATCTCTTCGCCGCCCTCGCCTCGTGACCGAGGACGGTTCGGCCGCGCCGTCGGGAACACCGACGCGCCGCGCACACAGTCTGCTCGAGGTCGGGCAGGGTCCTGGCGAAACCGACGCGCGACGCACACACCCCGGACAGTTCGTGTGTGCCGCGCGTCGGTCTGGCCATGATCGGATGCCTTGGCCGGCGGAGTGTGTGCGCCGCGCGTCGATCCCGCCGGGGCGAGTGCCGAGTGAACGTCCACTCGACGGGGACCCGTCCGCCGCGCGCGTCTAGGCCTGGGCGGCGAGCTCCCGCTCGGGCAGCGCCGCCTCCATCTCGCGCACGAGCGGCAGCACCTTCTCCCCGAACTGCTCGATCTCCTCCTTGACGTGCAGGAAGCACAGCAGGGAGAGGTCGACGCCGAGCTTCTTGTACTCGATCAGCCGCTCGGCCACCTGCTCGGCGGTCCCGATGAGCTGGGTCTTGAAGCCGTCGTTGTACTGGACGAGGTCGGAGAACGATGAGTCCGCCCACATCCCCTTCTTGTCCGACGCCGACGCGCCGGCCTGCTGCACGGCCTGGCGGAAGCCCTCGACCTGCTCGACGTTCGCCTTCTCGACGATCTCGCGCAGGGTGTCGCGGGCCTCCTTCTCCGTGTCCCGGACGATCATGAAGCCGTTGAGCCCGAACCCGACGGTGCGGTCGTGCTCGGCGGCCGTCGCGTTGATGACGTCGAGCTGCTCGGTGACGCCGTCGAAGTCCTTGCCGTTGGAGAAGTAGTAGTCCGACACCCGGCCGGCCATCTTCTGCGCGGCGGTCGAGTTGCCGCCCTGGAAGATCGTCGGGTGCGGGCGCTCCGGGGTGTTCAGCGGCTTGGGCTTCAGCGAGTAGTCGTGGAACCGGTAGAAGTCGCCGCGGAACTCGAAGTGGTCCTCCTCCCAGATCCCCTTGAGACAGCGGATGAACTCCTCGGTGCGGCGGTAGCGCTCGTCGTGCTCGAGCCACGGCTCACCGAAGGACGTGAACTCGCCCTTGAACCAGCCGGAGACGACGTTCGTCGCGAACCGGCCGTTCGTGAGGTGGTCCGCGGTGGCGCCGAAGTTGGCGAACACACCGGGGTGCCACATGCCGGGATGGACCGCGGCCATGACCTTGAGCCGCTCGGTCGCCATCATGATCGCGAGCGACAGCGAGGTCGACTCGTGCTGGTACTCGGCCGAGTAGCTGGCCATGTAGCGGACCTGCGAGAGGGCGTACTCGAAGCCCGAGTTCTCGGCGGCGATCGCGGTCTCGCGGTTGTAGTCCCAGTTCCAGTCGGTGCGCTGCTCGATACCGCTGGTGACCAGGCCCCCGGAGACGTTGGGGACCCAGTAGGCGAACTTCAGGGGGTCGGACGAGGTGCCGACGGACACGGATGGCCTCCTGGAGGCGTGGGGTGCCCCGGGAGCGGGGCGGAGGAGAGGGGCGCGGACCGGGTCAGGCGCGACACGCCTGGGTCGCGAGGAGTCCGAAGTCGACGTGCCGGCGGCGCGTCAGCGGGACCCCTGCGTTACCCATCGGACACAACCGTCACGGCCGCGCGGAGCGGTGTCAACCGAGGGCCCGCCGGGCGCGACGCCGCTCACACCCGCACGGCCGTCCCGTCCCCGACCACGTCCGCCCGCGGCGCAGCTAGGGTCGCGGGGTGTCCGACCCCGCTCCCGACGACGGGTGGCAGCCGCCGCCGCTGCCCCGCCGGCTGACCGACCCGGTCCCGGTGATCCTCGTCGGGTCGGGGCTCTGGCTGGTCGCCCTCGTGGTGCTCGGGGCCCTGGCGCTGATCGGGTCGCGGCCGGTCGACGTGTGGCTGTGGGCCTGTGTGGTCGGTGTCGGCCTCGGGGTGGTCGGCCTCGGCGTCCTCGGCCTGCAGCGACGGGCCAACGCCCGGGGCGCCCGGGGCGCGCAGAAGCTCTGACGCGGGCTCAGGACCCCTCGAGCGCCCACGCGGCGAGCAGGCCGCGGACCGCGTCGTCGGTGTGCACCACCGCGTCCTCCACCCACACCCCGGGGAAGATCGCGCGCGGCGGCCGGGTGCGGTCGTCGTCGGCCACCGAGACCCGCAGGCGCGCGTGCAGGACGACCTCCCCCGGCGGCAGCGGGCGCCCCACGGCGGCCGCCCACGCCGCGGCGGCCGGCAGGTCGGTCCACCGGGTCGCGACGCCGGGCGAGCGGACCTCGCCGTGGTGCCCCGCCCCGGCGAGCGGGAGGTCGAGCAGGTCGGCGAGGGTGGACGCGCACCCGGAGGCCACCGGGACCACCGCGTCCGGGTCGAGGCCCGCGAGCAGCCACGGCCGGTCGAGGACGGCGGGCACCGCCCCGTGATCGGGGTCGGCGTCCACGACCCGCCCCGCCGCGGTGCGCACCCGCGGGGGCGGCTCGACGTCGGCGACCGCGATCCGCCGGGCGTCGACGGCCTCGGCGAGCACGGTGTGCGCGGCCAGCACGCCCCCGGACGGCACCGTCCGGGCGGGGTCGGCGAGCCGGACGAGCAGGTCGGTCGCGTCGTCCGCGTCGTCGATACGCAGGTCGGTGCGGACCCCGACGGCGGCGAGGACCCCGGCGTCGGGCCTGCCCGGCCCGGGCACCGGGTCGTAGAGCGCGGCGAGGGCGGCCGCCCGGCCGGGGTCGACGGCGCCGGGCGGGCCGGGCGCGTCGCCGGGCAGCCGCCAGTGCCCGGGCGCTCGTCCGGCGAGTCGGCCGTGGCGGGCGAGCCACCACGCCGTGTACGGCACCGGCTCGCCCGGCAGCGCGACGAGCGCGGAGCGCGCCGACCGGTCGCCGGCGAGCAGCGCCCAGGCGGCGTCCCACCGGTCGTCGGCGATCAGGTCGAGGTCCCGGACGGCGACCATCGCGCCCATCGGCCCGGCGGGTTCCTCGACGTCCCAGCCGGCCGCCGGGTCGACCTCCTCGGCCCACCACGTCTCCTCGTCGTCGAGGTCGTGGTCGGGGCCGGTGGGGGCGTCGTCGCGGAGCACGGCGAACCCGTCGAGCACCCCGGCCGCCCGGAGCGCGGACCGGGCGTGCGCGGCCGCGGCGGCCTCGGCGAGCACCCCGACCGGTGAGTCGTCCCCGAGCACCGTGCGCAGCGCCCCGTCGGGCAGCACCAGCTCGTCGGCGCGCCGGTACCCGCCCTCGGTGTCGGGGAGGGCGAGCGCACCCCAGGCCGGGTCCGCGCCGGCGTCGCCCGCGTCGGCCAGCAGGCGCAGCACCGACCCGGCGAGCCCGTCGACGTCGAGCCCGGCCTCGGCGTCGTCCACCGAGCGGGCCACCGCCTCGCGCAGCTCGGGCTCCTCGAGCAGGGAGGCCGCATCGGCCCGCCGCGCGCCGAGCGTCTCGAGCAACGGGTGCACCGCGGCCGGGTCGACGAGCCGCAGCCCGGGCAGGCTGTCGCCGGCGAGCACCTCGGCGAGCCCGGGGTCGGGCAGCAGCGTCCCCCGCGGTCCCGGGACGAGACGCCCGTCGGCCAGCGGCACGGGCAGCGCCGCGAGCTCCTCGCGCGCAGCGACGACCGCGGGTGTCGCGGCGAGGGCCGCGTACAGGGCGTGCCACCACGACGGCGGGCGGCGCAGCCCGGCGAGCGCGTCGGCGAGGGCGGCCGGCCCGAGCCGGGTGACGCCGAGCGCGGCGAGGGCGGGGGCGTCGCGCGGCCCGCCGACGACCGCGGCCGCGAGGTCGGGCACCGCGCCGGCCAGGGCCGCGAGCAGGGTGTCGGCGGGGTCGGCGCCGGTGTCGAGCACGAGGGCGCGGGTGGGGACGAGGTCGGGCCCGTCCGCGGCGGGCAGCCAGGGCGCGTGGCGCAGCGCCTCGGTGACGGCGTCGCGCAGGACGGCGTCGACCTCGGAGGCGGGCAGCGCCGCGGCGGGGACGAGCGCGAGGCGCCGTTCGGGCGGGAGCGCGGCGACGAGCGCCGGGTAGGACGCGGCGGCGGCCCGCAGCACGTGGGTGGTCACCGCGCCGGCGCGCACCCGGCGGCGGTCGGGGTCGAGCGGGACGGTGACGACGAGCCGCGCGGGCAGCGTCGTCGTCTCCTCGGTCGGGGTCGGTGCGTGGAGGACGTCGGCGCGGGGCGGCTCCTGCCCGGGCGCCGGGGCCGCCCAGAGGCCCTCCCACTGCGTGCGGCCCCGGTCCTCGACGGCGAGCCCCGGGCGCCCGGCGTGCTCGAGGACCTCGGCCGGCAGCTCCCCGGCCATCGGCAGCGTCGTCCAGGTCGTCGTCGCGGCCCCGGGGGCGCGGCTCGGCACCGTCGTCGTGCCGCCCGGACCGGGCGCATCCTCCCGGCACACCGTCTCCCCGCCCGCGTCGACCCCGGCCAGCCAGGGCAGCGCCAGCAGCAGGTCGGCGGCCTCGTCGCGGGCCCGCTCGAGCAGCGGGGCGCCGGGGCCGGCCAGGGCGACCCGGACCTCGGTGTCGGCGCCGTCCGCCGGCGCCTCGGCGAGGTCGTCCGGCCCGGCCGGCCAGACCAGGCGCAGCGCGGGGGCCTCACCGCCGCGGCGGTCGAGCTCCGCCGCGACCAGGCCGCCGAGCGCGGCGACGGCCTCCCGGGTCCGCGCGCGCGAGAACGCGATCCCGACGACGTCGCCCGCTGCGGTGCGGGTGACCACACGCGGCGCGTCGCCCAGGGCGAGCACGGCGGCGAACCCGACGCCGAAGCGCCCGATGGTCCCCCCGTCGCGCTTCGCCGAGGCTCGCAGCGAGGCGAGCGCGGCGACCCCGTCGGCGTCCAGCGGCGCCCCGGCGTTCGCGACCCGCAACTCCGCCGTGCCGTCCGCGCCCGTCACCACCCGCAGCCACAGCGTCGTCGGGGTGCCGGCGCGCGCGGCGGCGTCCGCGGCGTTCTGGGCGAGCTCGACGAGCCAGCGGTCGCGGTAGCCGCCGCGGGTCAGGTCCTCCTCGGCGTTCGCGTCCTCGCGGAAGCGTGCGGGCGAGGCCGACCAGGCGTCGAGGACGGCGGCGCGGAGCTCGTCGGTCCGGAACGGGTCGGGGCCCATCGCCGGCCTCGCGATCCGCCGCGTCGGGGTCGTCAGTCGCCGTCGGCGCCGGGCGCCGCCGCCACGGGCTCCGGCGCCGACTCCATGTCGACCCCGTCGTCGTAGACCAGCTCGGCGACCGTGACGACCGAACCGGTGTCGATCTGCAGCTCCGAGTGCCCGCCACAGCCGTACTCGGCGTGCACCACGTGCCCGTCGGCGGGGACGTTGCCGTTGCCACACACGCCGAACGCGCCGCGCAGCGACCCGGCCAGCGACAGGTAGAAGCCGCAGGTGCCGCAGTGCGCGGACGCCGCGCGGGCCATCTCGGCGGTGGGGCCGAAGTCGCCGTCCGACCACCGGGCGGCCGCGTCGAAGCGCCCCTCCGGGCTCATGACGCGGGGGCGGCCGAACCCGAGCTCGTCGGCGACGCCCCGGAGCTGCTCGTCGTCCTCGACGTCCTCGGCGGGGTCGAGGTCGTCGTCGAGGCTCACGTGGGCGGGGACGAGGCGGTCGTCGTCGGAGTCGACGGGCAGCAGGTCGCCGGGAGCGAGGTCCTCCGCGCGGACCCGCTCGTTCCACGGGATCCACTCGGGGGCGACGACGGCGCCGGCCCCGGGCAGCAGCGCGACCTCGCCGAGCGTGACGGGGGCGTCCGGGTCCTCGTCGGCGACCATGACCGTGACGGCCCAGGTCCAGCCCCGGTAGCCGGGCTTCGCCGCCGCGAGGTAGTGGGTGGCCGCGGTGACCGGCGCGTCGTCGTCGGCGTCCTCGGCGTGGACCGCGAGGGCCTCACCGACCTGGTCGGGCTCGCCGTCGGCGGCCTCGACCGCCGCGGCGCGCGCGAGGTCGACCGCGGCGGCGAGGCGCGGCGGGACGGGTCGCTCCGCGGCGTCCCCGGCGGGGTCGAGGTGGTCGTCGCGCAGATCAGGGCCCGTGGCGGAGTCGGCGAGGTCGTGCACGGACCCGATTCTGCCCGACGCGGCGGGGTGGTCGGCGGGTGCGGGCGCGCAGGGGTCGTCCCGCGGCGCCGAGCGGGGGCCCTGTGCGGGGTCGGGGTGGCGCCCGGCGCTCACCGACCGCCGGGCCGTCCGCCGATCGCGGTGGACCCGCGCGTGACGCGCACACTCCGCCGGAAGCGGCGCCCGGTGCTGGGGACACCGACGCGCGACGCACACACAGCCGCCGCACTGGTCCCGGGGTGCGCCTCGCGGTCGTCGTAGGGCCCGTCCCATTCATGATCGCACGGGTGTGGCGGACCGTTCGGTCTGCGCCCCGTTTCCTCACACAGATCGCGATCATGGGGAACGCGGACTCCACACGATGGCCGCAACCCCCTGGCCGCACCACGTGTGTGCGCCGCGCGTCGGTCCGGGCAGAACCCTGCCCGCCTCCGGCCAGAGTGTGTGCGCCACACGCTGATCACCCGACCCCGCGTGGGAGCCTTCGCCCGTGCGGGCGAGGGCGGTGCTGCTGGCGGTCGTGCTGCTGGCGGGGCTGGGCGCGTGCTCCTCGCCGGCGGGCCCGAGCGCCACGAGCGCCGGCGCCCTGGCCTCCCCACCGCCGGACGTCGCCCGGCTGCGCGTCCAGGTCCTCGCGACCGTGCCGCACGACCCCGCCGCGTTCACCGAGGGCCTCGAGCTCTCCGCGGACGGCCGCAGGCTCTGGGAGGGCACGGGGCTGACCGGGGCGTCCCAGCTGCGGGAGACCGACCCCACCACCGGGAGCGTCCGGCGCGCCGTCGACCTCCCGGCCTCGCAGTTCGGCGAGGGGATCACCGTCCTGCCGGACCGCATCTGGCAGCTGACGTGGAAGGACGGCGTGGTCTACGAGCGCGACCCCGCCACGCTCGCCGTCCGGCGCACGCTGCCCTACGACCGGGAGGGCTGGGGCATGTGCCACACGGCCGGGGAGGTCGTCACCAGCGACGGCGGCGCCGACCTCGTCGTCCGGGACCCGACGACGTTCGCAACCCGCCGGGCCGTCCCCGTCACGCTCGGCGGCGCACCCCTCGACCAGCTCAACGAGCTCGACTGCGGCGACGGGCGCACGGTGTGGGCGAACGTGTGGCACACCGACGACGTCGTCGGGATCGACCTCGCGAGCGGGCGGGTCACTGCCGTCGTCGACGCCGCGGGGCTGCGACCGCCGGAGACCACGGCGAACCCCGACGCCGTCCTCAACGGGATCACCGCGGTCCCCGGGGCGCCCGGGGAGTTCCTCCTCGCCGGGAAGACCTGGCCGACGACCTACCGCGTGCGCTTCGTGCCGGCCTCCTGAGCGGCCGTCGCGAGGGGAGGATCCGGTCGCTCTACCCGACCGAGGGTTCCCCTCGCGCGGGGGACGGGGCGGGGGCGCAGCGCTCGGCGAGCAGCTCCAGCACGTGCCGGTAGGACTGCCCCGTGGCGCGGGACATCCCGATCTCGCAGGTGCGGTTGCAGCTGGCGTAGTCCGCCGTCGGGTGCGCCGCCACGTCCGCGGCCTCCTCGCGCGTCGCCGAGTCGGTCAGCTCCGGGTGCAGCATCCCCCGGTCGCCGGCGTACCCGCAGCATCCCCAGCCGGTCGGGACGACGACCTCGTCGGCCACCGCCTCGGCCACCGTGCGCAGGTCCTCCCCGATCCCGAGGTGGGTCGTGGAGCAGGTGGGGTGCAGGGTCAGCGACGCGGCCTTCGTCGGGACCGCCAGCGCGGGGAGGATCTCGCGGACCGTGAACGCGACCGCGTCCTCGACGCGCAGGCGCGGGACGCGGTCGTCCTCGGGCAGCAGGTGACCCAGGCCCGCCAGGCCGTGGGTGCACGACGACGCGTCGACGACGACCGGCAGCCGGCCCTGACCCGTGGTGTTCCACAGGCCGTCGACGACCCGCCGGGCCATGAGCCGGCCCCCGTCGGTGAAGCCCTTCGACTCCCACGGCGTGCCGCAGCACATCCCCTCGATCCCCTCCGGGACCGCGACCGTGATCCCGGCGGCCTCGCACAGCGCGAGGAACGCGTGCCCCGACCCCTCCCCGGAGTCCGCGGCGAACACCTGGTGCAGGCAGGTCGGGAAGAACACGACGTCGGGGTTCGCCGGGTACACCGCGGCCGGGCGGGTGTCGCCTCCCGAGGGCACCTCGCGGGCGTAGAGCGGGACGAGGTCGGTGGGGAGCACCCGCCGGGCGAGCGCCGACGCGGCCGTGGCCAGCCCCGGCAGCGTCGCCGCCGCGCGCAGCGCCACCCGGGCCGTGCCTGACACCCCCTCCCAGTGGTCCGCCACCGCCTTCCCGGCCGCCTGCGCGCGCTCGCCGTGGCGCTCGGCGCGGAGCCGCTTCATGAGGTCGCCGGTGTTGATGCGGACCGGGCACGCGGTGGCGCACATGCCGTCGGCGGCGCAGGTGTCGACGGCGTCGTAGGGGTAGTCCTCCTCGATCGCCGCCGCCAGGGCCGGGTCCTTCGCGGCGGCGCGGCGCAGCACGATCCGCTGGCGCGGCGTCGTCGTGACGTGCCGCGAGGGGCACACCGGCTCGCAGTAGCCGCACTCGACGCACGCGTCCACCTCGGCGTCCACCGGCGGCACGACCTTGAGGTCGCGCAGGTGGGCGTCGGGATCGTCGGACAGGATGATCCCTGGGTTGAGCAGGCCGGTCGGGTCGCACAGCGCCTTCAGCCCGCGCATCACGTCGTAGAGCTCGTCGCCGTACTGGCGGCGCACGAACGGCGTCATGATCCGCCCGGTGCCGTGCTCGGCCTTGAGCGTGCCGTCCTGGGACAGCACGAGGTCGACCATGTCGTCGGTGAAGCGGCGGTAGCGCTCGAGCGAGACGTCGTCGTCGAAGCGCTCGTTGACCAGGAAGTGGACGTTGCCGTCCTTCGCGTGGCCGAAGACCACCGAGCCCTCGTAGCCGTGGCGGTCGAAGAGCTCGGTCAGCCCGTCACAGGTCGAGGGCAGCGTGCGGACGGGCACCGAGACGTCCTCGAGCAGCGCCGTCGTCCCGGACGGGCGCGCGGCCGCGACCGCGGTGTAGAGCCCGGAGCGCAGCGCCCACAGCGACGCCCGGGCGGTGGGCTCCCGGGTCAGGCCCGCCTCCCGGGTCAGCGGCAGCCCGGCGAGCACCGGCTCGGCGTCGGCCTGGACCGCGTCGAGCTCCTCGGCGGTCGCGGTCTGGAACTCGACCAGCAGCCCCGCGTGGCCGTCCACCTCGACGTCGCGCACCGACTGCGGCGCCCGCGGGTCGGCCTGCGCGACGACGAGCGCCCGCGCGTCGAGCAGCTCCAGGGTCCGGGCGCCGGCCTCGAGCAGCGCCGGGAGCGCGTCGGTGGCCTCCGCGGTGCCGGCGAAGAGCAGCATCGAGGTGGCCGCGTGCGGGAGGACCGGCAGCGTCGCGAACACCGCCTCGGCGACGAACCCGAGCGTCCCCTCGGAGCCGACCAGCAGGTGGGTGAGCAGGTCGATCGGGCGGCTGTGGTCGAGGAAGGAGTTCAGCCCGTAGCCCATCGTGTTCTTCATCGAGAACAGGTGGCGCAGCCGCTCCACCGAGTGCGGGTTCCCGCGGACGCGGTCGCGGAGCCGGTCGAGGCCCTCGTACAGCGCCGGCTCGCGGTGGCGCAGCTCGTCGTCGGCGTCGGGGCGCCCGGAGTCGATGACGGTGCCCGACGCGAGCACGAACGTCATCGACTCGAGCGTCGCGTAGGTGTTGAACTCGGTGCCGCACGCCATGCCCGAGGAGTTGTTGGCGACGACGCCGCCGATGGTGCACGCCTTCGACGACGCCGGGTCCGGGCCGATCTTGCGGCCGTACCGGGCGAGGCGGGCGTTGACGTCCGCCACGGTCAGCCCCGGCCCGACCCGCACCGCGCGGCCGTCGTCGAGGACCTCGAACCCGCGGAAGTGGCGGCGGGTGTCGACGAGGACGCCGTCGGTCACGCCCTGTCCCGACAACGAGGTGCCGCCCGAGCGAAAGGTGAGCGCGAGCCGGTCGCGGACCCCGAGGCGCAGCAGGTTCGCGACCTCCCGGGCGTCGGCGGGCACGACGACCGCCTGCGGGTGGAGCAGGTAGTGCGAGGCGTCGTTGGCGTGGGCGGCCAGGTCGATCGCCCGGTGACGGACCCGGTCGGGGTCGGCGACGGCGCCGCGCAGGGCCTCGACCAGCTGCGCCGGCGTCGACGTCGGCGGGCCCGCGGGCCGGTCGGTGGGCGCGGGGCGGGGCGTGGTGGCCGTCACGTCCTCCACCATGACACCGCGACGCCCGCCGGACGAGCCGTGCGGGAGGCCCGTCCGCGGGGAGGTGTCCGCCGACGGGCCGCTCACACGCGACGTGAGAAGCTGCGCCCATGCGACCCGGAGGCGGTCCCGGGTGGTGGGAGGACGGTCCCGACGAGGGCCGCGGACCGGACGGGCGGTACCCGCGCCCCTCGTCGCGCTGGCTCTGGGGCTCGTCGGGATCGTCGCCCTCGCCACCGTGGGCGCCCGCGCCGCCGGGTCCGCACCGGCCGTCGGCACCGGCGGCGCGGACTCCGCCGGGGGCAGCCTGGTGGTGCTCTCGCTCAACACGTACAAGGGGCAGGCCGACCCCGACGCCCTAGCCGACCTGGTGCGGGACCGCAACCCCGACCTCGTCGCCCTGCCCGAGGCCCGGGGCGACCTGCGCCGCCGCCTCGCGTCGCGGCTGGACGACGACCAGGGCGGGTCGGGCTACCGGGCGTACTCCGCCGACGACACCAACGACGCGAGCGGCATGACCGTCTTCGTGCGGTCCTCCCTCGGGCGCCCGACCGTGACCCAGGACCGCACGGGCACCTTCCCGACGATCGTGGTCGACCTGCCGCGCTCCGCGCCCGGCGTCGCCTCCGGGCTGCGCTTCGTCGCGATCCACCCGCGCTCGCCGCGCCCCGGCGGGACGGGGAGCTGGGCCCGCGACGTCTCCGGGCTCTCGCGCTGGTGCGGGGCCGGGCGGCCCACCGTCGTCGCCGGCGACATGAACTCCACCGAGGACCACCAGGTGTTCGCCGACGCGACCGCGGAGTGCACCGACGCCGGCTCGGTCACCGGCGACGGCCTCACGGGCACCTGGCCGTCCTGGCTGCCCGGGTTCCTGGGCGCCCAGATCGACCACGTGCTCACCGCGGGCGGGCCGCGCCCGACGGCGTTCGAGGTCGTGCCCGCCGCCGGGACGGACCACCGCGCGATCCTCGCCCGGATCGGCGAGGGCTGAGCGCCCGCCGAGCGGTCAGCGTGCGGGCCGG
>NZ_JBVPVA010001003.1:0-7028 GCF_055612215.1 Actinomycetospora sp.
CGCCGATTGCGTGCGACGAGAGGTGGGGGACCGTGACCGCAGTGGAGGACGCGCGCGAACGCGGCCGGGAGCTCGCCGCGGCCCTCGCCGCCGACGGGGTCGTCGGCGTGATCATCGCCTGGGCGGACAACAACGGCATCCCGCGCTCGCGGACCGTGCCGGTCGCGGCGCTGCCGCAGGTGGCCGCGACCGGGGTCGGCGTCACCACGCTGTTCGCGGTCTTCGACACCAACGACGCCATCACGTTCGACGCGCCGGGCCTCACGACGCCGTCGGGCGACCTCCGGCTGGTCCCGCGGCTCGACCGCATCACCCGCCTCGCCGGCCAGCCGGCGTTCGCCTGGGCCCCGGGCGTGCAGGTCACCGCCGAGGGCGGGCCGTGGCCGTTCGACCAGCGCTCGGTGCTCGAGCGCACCGTCGCCCGGCTCGACGAGGCCGGGTACTCCGCGCTCGTCGGCTACGAGATGGAGTTCGGCGTCTACGAGCCGCCGCAGGACGGCGACGACGCCGACACCCTGGTCCCGGCCCACTCCGGGCCCGCCTACAGCCCCCACGCGCTCCTCCCGATCGACGACTTCGTCGCCGCGGTCATGCGCGACGCCGACGCCAACGGCCTGCGACTCGGCCAGGTGCACGCGGAGTACGGGCCCGCCCAGGTCGAGCTCTCCCTCGCCGCGACCGACCCGGTGAGCGCCGCGGACCAGCAGCTGCTCGCGCGCCAGACCGTCCTCGCGGCCGCCGAGGCCCACGGGCTGCGGGTGTCGTTCGCGCCGCTGCCGACCCTGGCCGGGGCGGGCAACGGCTGGCACGTCCACACCTCGCTGTGGCGCGGCGGGGAGAATCTCCTGGCCGGCAGCGCGGAGGGGCCGCGCGGCACGGCCGGGGGCGCCTACATCGCGGGCCTGCTGCGCGACCTGCCCGCCCTCGCCGCGGTGACGGCGCCGTCGGTGGGCTCGCTCGCGCGCCTGCGGCCCGGGTTCTTCGCCGGGGCCTACGCCTTCTGGGGAGTGGAGAACCGTGAGGCCCCGCTGCGCTACGTCCCCGGCTCGACGCTCCTGGGCGAGGACCACGCCAACCTCGAGCTGAAGGTCTCCGACGCCTCGGCGAACCCGTACCTCGCGCTCGCCGCGGTGCTCACGGCCGGCGTCGCGGGCGTGGAGGAGAACCTCGTGCCGCCCGCGCCGGTCGGTGAGGACCCGGGCACCTGGAAGAAGAAGGAGCGCGCCGCCGCCGGGATCGCGAAGCTCCCGTCGAGCCAGGCCGAGCAGGAGGAGGCCCTGTCGGGCAACCCGCGGATCGCGGGGGTGCTCGGAGAGGAGCTCCTCGGCGCGTTCCTGGCCGTGCGGCGCGCGGACGCCGCGTGGGCGCTGGAGATGGAGACCGAGGAGGTCCTCGCCGCCTGGCGATGGCGCTACTGAGCTGTACCGCCGCGGGATCAGGCGCGGGTCAGCCGCCCGAGCTCGTCGTCGGAGAGCTGCAGGTGCAGGGTCGGGAGGATCTCGCGCAGCTGCCTGAGCGTGCGGGCGCTCGCGATGGGTGCGGCGACGGTCCGCTGCGCCGAGAGCCACGCCAGCGAGACCGCGGCGACCGGCACGTCGTGGGCCGCGGCGATCTCGTCGAGCACCCCGAGCAGCGCCACCCCGCGGTCGTCGAGGTAGCTCCGTGCGCCCTCGGCCCGGGCGTTCGCCATCGTGCCGCTGGCCGCCCCCGTGTCGACGTCGCCGCCCTCGGGGCGGTACTTGCCGGTCAGGAAGCCCTTCGCCAGGCCGAAGTACGGGTAGCAGACGAGGCCCTCGCGCTCGACGACCGGCGCCTGCTCGGCCTCGTAGGCGCGCTCCACGAGGTTGTAGTGGGGCTGGACGGCCGCGAACCGCGCGAGGTCGTGCTTGTCGGAGAGCTCCAGCGCGCCGGCGAGCCGGTCGGCCTCGAAGTTCGACGCCCCGATCGCGCGGACCTTGCCGGCCCGGACGAGCTCGTCGAAGGCCGCGAGGTACTCCTCCTGCGGGGTGTCGAAGTCGTCGCGGTGGGCGTAGTAGAGGTCGATGTGGTCGGTCTGCAGGCGACGCAGCGAGTCGTCGCACGCGGCCCGGATGTTGTCCGGGGCCAGGCCCTTGCGCTCGGCCCACGACCCGACCTTGGTGGCGACGACGACGTCGTCCCGCCGGCCCCGCCGCGCCAGCCAGCGCCCGATCACCGTCTCGGACTCGCCGCCCGAGAGCCCCTCCGCGCGGGCCATGTAGCTGTCGGCGGTGTCGATCATGCGCCCGCCCGCGTCGACGAACGCGTCGAGCAGGTCGAACGAGGTGGCTTCGTCGGCGGTCCAGCCGAACACGTTGCCGCCGAGGCACAGGCCGGTGGGCAGGTCGGGGGAGGTCATGTCTCCTGCGTACCCCAGCCGGCCGCGGGCAGACCCTGCACCCCGGGCGCGGATCTTGGCCGGTGCCACGTCGTCGTGGCAGCGTCCCGCCGCGGGATCGGCCCGGGGCGAGGAGGCGGCGTGGAGACCGATGTCGAGGAGCTGCTCGCGGACATGGCGGGGCTCGGTGAGGAGCCGACGCTGCTGGTCGCCTGCGGGTTCGACGGCGCGCTGTCGCCCGACGGCGACGACCGCGCGATCCAGCAGTCGTCCGAGGCGCTGAACGTGCTGCTGGCGCTGCCGGGCACGACGGTGGCCGTGGTCTCCCGGCGTCCGCCCGACGAGGTCGCCGAGCTGATGTTCCTCTCGGGGTCCAAGGGCGGCCTGCACCACTGCGGCCCCGACGAGCTCGCTGCCCTGCGCCGCAGCGTCGGCGGGGTCGCGCTCGTCATCGACACCGATCCGGACTCGCTGTCGGGCCTGGGCCCCGACGACATCGGCGTGCTCGTCGACGACGACGAGGACCCCGACGACGACGGCGTGCGCCGGGTGGCCGACGCCGACGAGGTCGTGGAGGTCCTCGAGGAGCTCGTCACCCTGCGGCGGCACTGAGCCCGGCCCGGCGTCGGGCCCGCGGCTCAGCCCCGCAGCGCCGCCAGGACCGCCGCGTGCACGCTCGGGCGGGCGATGAGCAGGTCGGGGGAGTACGGGTCGTCCTGGCCGTAGGGCACCTCGGAGCCGTCGATGCGGGTCGCGCGCAGCCCGGCCGCCATCGCGACCGCCATCGGCGCCGCGTTGTCCCACTCGTACTGCCCGCCGGAGTGCAGGTAGACGTCGGCCTCCCCGCGCAGCACGGCGATCATCTTCACCCCGGCCGCCGACCGCTTCACGAGCCGGACGTCGAAGGCCCGCTCGACGGCGCGGAGCTCGGCCGGCGGTCGCGAGCGACTCACCGTCACGGCGAGGGCGTCCCGGCCGGGGTGCTCGGTCGAGGGGGCCAGCGCGTCGTCGGGCACGGGCTCGACGGTGGCCGAGTCGACCAGCGCGTCCATCCCCGGCACCGCCACCGCACCCGCGGCCAGCCGGCCGTCGACGACGAGCGCGACGTGCACGCCCCACTCCTCGGTCCCGCGACCGAAGCCGCTCGAGCCGTCGAGCGGGTCGACGATCCACAGCCGGTGCGCCCCGCGCCAGCCGCGGGGATCGAGCGTGCCCTCCTCGGAGAGCACGGCGTCGTCGGGGCGGCGGCGGGCGAGCTCGCGGACGAGGAAGTCGTGCGCGTCGGCGTCGCCGGTGTACTCGCGGTCCCGGCCCGGCCGGGTGCGGTCGCGCAGCGCGCTCAGCAGCTCACCGGTCGCCCCGGCGAGCTCGCGGGCGAGGGCGGCGTCCTCGGCCGTCGCGGGGCTGCCGGGGGTCAGGACGTCCGCTGCGCTCACCCCCCGATCCTCGCCTACGACGTCGGGCGCGCGCCGGGTGGCGGGTGAGAGCTGGGCCTCGCTCAGGGCGCGTCGTGGGCCTCGGCGGCGACGAGGACGCGGGCCAGTTCCTCGAGGACCGCGACGCGGGCCTCGTCGTTCTCCGGACCGGTCTGCGGGACCTGGTCGAGCAGCAGCCGCGCCAGGCTCGCGAGGCTCACGACCTGGGCCGCGAACTCCTCCGGGCCCGCGAGCTCACCGAGCAGGCCCCCCACGCCCTCGAGGTCGCCCGCGTCCATGGCCCGGATGACGGCGACCGACCGCTCGTGGACGGCGGCCGGGTCGGGACCGGGCAGCTCGTCGGCGTCCGGGTGCTGGGTCATGGGCGGCATCATTCCAGGACCGCGGAGCTGGGCTACGGCCCGGAGCCGGAGCGGAGCGCCACGAGCGCCCACCCGGCCATCCCCGCGATCACCGCGCACACGGCGAGCAGGACCGCGAAGTACCAGGCGCCGGTGGCGATGTACATGACGAGCCAGATGATGCCCGCGACGAGGTTGAAGCCGAGGCCGAACTGGTAGCGGCGGCGCTCCTCGGGCCGGACCCGTCCGCGGTGCGCGCCGGGTCCCAGGAAGTCGTCCACCCGGCCACGGTAGCCGCGGCGACACCATTGGCCGTACCCGCGTTCGTCGCTAACCTCGCCGCACCGGGCCGTCGTCCAGGCCGCCCCCCGCCTCGGGAGCCCTCGATGAAGAAGATCGCCGAGCTCCTGGTGTGCTTCCTGCACCCGATCGCGGTCGTGCTCGTCTGGCTCAACCTGATCGTCCGCCCGGAGCTCAGCGGCACCGCGAAGATCGTCTGGGCCGTCCTCGCGCTCGTGCCGGTCGTGCCGTTCGTCTACGTGCTCACCGGCGGCGAGCTGTGGGAGAGCTCCAAGTCCCCGGCGGTGCGGTCCGGCCGGTAGGTGAGCAGGACGAGGCCGGTGCCGACGGCGCGGGCCTCGACGAGGCTCCACGGCCGCGTCGCCGCCGTCTGCTCGACCAGGCGCGTCCCGGCCCCGGCGACGACGGGGTGCACGGTGAGGCGCAGCTCGTCGACGAGGTCGTGGGCCAGCAGCGTGCCCACCAGGCGGATGCTGCCGTAGACGACGATGTCGCCCTCGACCCGCCGCCGCAGCGCCGACACCTCCGCCACCACTTCGCCGGCCAGCACCGTCCCGGGCCCCCACCGGGGTTCGGACAGCGTCGCGGACACGACGTATCGGGGCATGCCGTTCAGCC
Source organism: Actinomycetospora sp. (assembly GCF_055612215.1). Taxonomy (NCBI): domain Bacteria; kingdom Bacillati; phylum Actinomycetota; class Actinomycetes; order Pseudonocardiales; family Pseudonocardiaceae; genus Actinomycetospora; species Actinomycetospora sp. Next base: position 5,052 of record NZ_JBVPVA010001003.1, read on the forward strand.
GGTCCGCCCACGCGCCCGTGCGCACGAGCCAGCGCCCCGCGAAGGACGCGTCGCTGCGCCGGCCGAGCAGCAGCGCCGCCGCGTCCCGGGCCTCGGCCTGCCCGACGGCCGCCCACGCCTCACGGTCGGCGTCGGTCATCCGGAGGAACCACCCGCCGCGGGCGGAGCCCTCCTCCCCGGTCGGGTCCTCGACGACCCCGTCCAGCGTCACGTTCTCGCTGACGACGATCCTTCCCATGGCGGGCCTCCTCGCTGCGGTGCGGACGACGTGCACCCGGGTGGACACCGCGGGCCGGCCGGAAGGGGCGCCTCCTCCGGGGGTGCGGCGGTGTCGGTACCCGGCGGAGGTGCGGAGTGGACGGGGACGGTGAGGTGGCGGGCGAGGTGCTGTCCCGCGCGCGGGCGGGGGACGGCGCCGCGTTCGCGGAGCTGACCGGGCCGTACCGGCGCGAGCTGCTCGTGCACTGCTACCGGATGCTCGGTTCGGCCACCGAGGCCGAGGACGTCCTGCAGGACACCCTGCTCGCCGCCTGGCAGGGCCTCGGCGGGTTCGAGGGCCGCGCGTCGCTTCGTACCTGGCTCTACCGGATCGCCACGAACCGCTGCCTCAACGCCCGCCGCACGGCCGCGCGCCGCCCCGCGGCGGGCTGGGACGTGCCCGGTGTCGAGCCGCCCGGGCCGACCCGGCTCGGCGAGGTGCCCTGGCTCGAGCCCCTCCCCGACGCTGCCCCGGACGGACCCGAGGCCGGTCACGAGCGGCGCGAGACGGTCTCCCTCGCGTTCGTCACCGCCCTGCAGCGCCTGCCGCCGCGCCAGGTCGCGGTGCTCGTCCTGCGCGACGTCCTCGCGTTCCGGGCCGACGAGGTCGCCGAGATGCTCGGCGCGACGACGGAGTCGGTGAAGAGCGCCCTCAAGCGCGCCCGCGCCGGCCTGCGGGCGCGGTGGTCGGCCGACCGCGAGCCGCCGCCCGCCCGCGGGTCCGCCGCCGAGGCCGCGGTCGTCACGCGGTTCGTCCGGGCGTGGGAGACCGCGGACGTCGCGGCGCTGGTCGCCCTGCTCACCGACGACGTCTTCATGTCCATGCCGCCGATGCCCCACGAGTACGAGGGTCGCGACGTCGTGGTGCGTTTCTGCGCCGGCCTCTTCGACGCGGGCCGCCGCTTCGACCTCGTCCCGGCCGCGGCCAACGGCCAGCCGGCCCTCGGGGCCTATCTGCGCACCCCGGAGGGTCCGCGTCCCGGCGTCGGGTTCTACGTCCTGCGCCTGCGCGGCGACCGGATCGCCGCGATGACCCGCTTCGAGGCGACCGTGCTCCCGGCCGTCGGGCTGCCGGCGGCACTCCCGGCCCGGTGAGCCCCCAACCACGTCCCGGGCGAGAGGATCCAGCATCGTGAACCGCCCGCCGGCACCCGACCCCGAGGACGCCCCGTGACCACACCCGACCCGGACGCCTTCGACGCGATCGACGTCCACGTGCACGTCGAGCAGGACGGCCACGGCTGCACCGCGCTGGACCAGGAGCTGCTCGACGCCTCGGCGAAGTACTTCCGCGCCGACCAGGACCGGACGCCGACGGTGGAGGCCATCGCCGAGCACTACCGCGCCCGGCGCACCGCGGCGGTGATCTTCACGGTGGACGCGCCGTCGGGCACCGGGCACCCGCCGCTCTCGAGCGAGGAGATCGCCGACCGGGCCGCGGCGCACGCCGACGTCCTCATCCCGTTCGGCTCGGTGGACCCCCACACCGGGAAGGCCGCCGTCGCGCGGGCCCGGCGGCTCGTGGCCGAGCACGGCGTCCGGGGCTTCAAGTTCCACCCCAGCCTGCAGGCGTTCGAGCCGAACGACGTGCGCTTCTACCCGCTCTACGCGGCGATCGAGGAGCTCGGGGTCCCGGCGCTGTTCCACACCGGCCAGACCGGGATCGGCGCCGGGCTGCCCGGCGGGCGGGGCATCAAGCTGCGCTACTCCGACCCGATG